>CAJKJS010000045.1 GCA_905200265.1 uncultured Oscillospiraceae bacterium | reverse complement strand
AAATTCCCCGGCGGGCGGTTTATCGAAATTCTGCTCGATTCCTTTGCCCCCGAAGAAATGGGCATCACCCTGGATACCTACTGGTTGGCGGCTGCTGGCGTGAACCCGGTAGAATGGGTAGAAAAAATGAAAGACCGCATTCCCTGTGTCCATTTAAAGGATCTGGCTGTACGCGGCTGGCAGACAACCTTTGCGCCTGTGGGCGAAGGCAATCTGAACTTCCCGGCCATCCTGAAAAAAATGGAAGAAGTAGGCACGGTCAAATACATGCTGGTGGAACAGGATACCTGTGAAGAGAGCCCGTTTGTGTGTCTGAAAAAGAGCCACGATGCCGTGCGGGCCATGGGTTATACGGAATAAAAGGAGGACACAAAAATCATGGCACAGACTGTTAAAATGGGCGTAATCGGAATCGGCAATATGGGTTCGGCCCATGCTCAGCATATTGCCGGGGGCGAAATTCCCGGCATGGAACTGACCGCTGTAGCGGACCGCTCCGAAGCGCGCCGCCAGTGGGCGAAAGAAAATCTGCCCGCTTCCGTTAAGATTTTTTGTGAAGGCAGTGAACTCATCGAAAGCGGCGCTTGTGAAGCCGTGGAAATCGCCACGCCTCACTATCAGCACCCGGAACTGTCCATCATGGCCATGGAACACGGGATGCATGTCATGTGTGAAAAACCCGCTGGTGTGTATACCAAACAGGTACGGGAAATGAACGAAAAAGCCGCCCAGTGCGATGTGGTGTTTGGTATGATGTTCAACCAGCGCACCAACTGTGTATACCGCAAAATGCACGAACTGGTGCATGGCGGCACCCTGGGGACCATTAAGCGGGTCAACTGGATTATCACCGACTGGTACCGCACCCAGGCGTATTATGATTCCGGTTCCTGGCGGGCCACCTGGGCTGGAGAAGGCGGCGGTGTGCTGCTGAACCAGTGCCCCCACAATCTCGATTTGATGCAGTGGATTTGCGGTATGCCCCAAAAGGTACGGGCGTTCTGCCATATTGGCAAATGGCACAATATTGAAGTGGAAGACGATGTGACGGCATACCTGGAATTCCCCAACGGGGCAACCGGTGTGTTTGTTACCACCACAGGGGATGCCCCCGGGACCAACCGGTTTGAAATCACGCTGGAAAAGGGCAAACTGGTGTGTGAAAACGATGTACTTACGCTGACAGAACTGGCGGAAAGTGAACGCACATTCTGCTTTACTTGTCCGGAAGGGTTTAAACAACCCGATAAAAAAACGATGACGGTGGAAACCGACGGCCGCAACCCGCAGCATAACGGTGTCTTGGAAGCCTTTGCCGGGCGCATTCTTCACGGAACCCCGCTAGTGGCCGAAGGGGTGGAAGGTATCAATGGGTTAACGCTCTCGAATGCCATGCACCTGTCGTCATGGCTGGATAAGACCATTGAACTACCCATCGATGAAGATCTGTTCCTCGAGGAACTGAATAAACGCCGGGCGACTTCCAAAGTCAAAACCGGCGAAGATAAGGTGTTTGACTTAGCAGGGACCTACGGCAGCGAGAAAAAGTAAAAATGCGAAAGGGGAAGAGAGCCACCAAAAAGGCGGGCTCTCTTTTCCCCATTTCGGAAAGGAAGACGGAGTATGAAAACATTGCTGGTTGGGTGTGGGGGGATTGCCCAGGTACATGCCCAGGCCCTGCATCAATTGGGCAGAGAGATTGTGGGGTTTGCCGATATTCGTCCCGAAAGGGCCCAAAACATGGCGGCTGTCTATGGCGGACGGGCGTATGCCTCGCTTGACGACATGCTGGCAAACGAACAAGCAGACGTGCTACATATTTGTACCCCTCATTATCTGCATGTGCCCATGGCTGTCCAGGCGCTGGAAAAGGGACTCCATGTCCTGATGGAAAAGCCTCCGGCCATCCATCAGGAAGAAGAAAGCAGGTTGCTTCAGGCTAGGGATCAGGCAAAAAAGCAAGTGGGCGTTTGTTTTCAAAACCGCTATAATCCCGCAACGGTACATGCCCGGAATTTCCTGCAAACAGGCGAGCTGGGTGCCGTAAAAGGTGCGCGGGCGTTCGTGACGTGGAAACGGGATGAACCTTACTACACGGAAAGCGGGTGGCGTGGCACCTGGAAAACCGAGGGTGGCGGGGTGTTGATCAATCAGTCGATTCACACGCTGGATCTACTGTGTTACCTGCTGGGGGACCCTGTGCAGGTAAGCGCTACTACTGCTAACCACCATTTAAAAGGTGTAATCGAAGTGGAAGACAGCGCCGAAGCCTACATCACGTTTGCAGGGGGACAGACGGCGTTATTTTACGCTACCACGGCCCACTGCACCGATGCCCCAGTGTATTTGCAACTGGTGTGTGAAAAGGGCACGGTGACAATGGAAGGGGACGATTTGACGATTGTGGGAGAAAACGGATACCGTACCCACACCCATTTTGCCCCGCTGCACCATGTAGGCAAAGATTGCTGGGGGGCCAGCCATCTGATGCTGATGCAGGACTTTTATGATTGTATAGCACAGGGAAAGCCCTTTAAAATTCCATATGAAGAAGCCTGCCGGACGCTGAACCTGATGCTGGGCATTTATGAATCAGACCGTACGGGACAGGCTGTACCGTGCCATCGGTAAAAAGGAGGAAACCAACGTGAATTTACTCAATCGTGTGACGTTTTCCGGATTTTCCGACGAAATTTCGCCGGTTTTTGATGAACAGCTCCGTGTGCTGCAAAAGCTTGGCATTCGGTATTTGGAAATGCGGGGCGTCGATGGGAAAAATGTTGACGCGCTCTCGCCCCGGGAAGTCAAAACGGCGGGCGAAAAGCTCAAACAGGCAGGCATTAGTGTGTCGGCGATCGGTTCGCCGATTGGCAAAATCGGTATTCACGATGACTTCCCCGCCCATTTTGAAGTGTTCCGCCGGGTTGTGAATACGGCCCAGCTGCTTTCCTGCCGGTATATTCGCATGTTCAGCTTTTATATGCCCCAAGGGGAGGACCCGGCCCATTATCGCAGTGAAGTACTGGACCGGTTGCACCAGATGAAGGAATATGCCCGCCGGGAAGACGTGATTTTGCTGCACGAAAACGAAAAGGGGATTTACGGTGATACTGCGCCCCGGTGCCTGGAGCTGATGCAGGCGCTGGGCGGACACCATTTCCGCTGTACGTTTGACTTTGCTAATTTCGTTCAGTGCGGACAAGATACCCTGGAAGCGTATGAACTGCTGCGGTCTCATATTCGGTATATCCACATTAAAGACGCCAAAAAGGCAAACGGACAGGTGGTGCTGCCCGGCACCGGAGATGGACAGCTAGCAACCATTTTCCATCGGCTGGATAAAACTGGTTTTGTGGGCTTTGTCAGTATGGAACCCCATTTGACGGATTTTGCCGGATTTGCCGCGCTGGAACAGGATGCACAGGGCGAAACAAAATCGGACGCTTCCCATGGGGAAGAGGCCTTCACGGCGGCATACCTGTGTGCCCGTGGGCTGATGAGCCTGTGAAAAAAGGAGGGAATACCCACATGAAGATGTCGTTTCGTTGGTACGGGCCGGATGACCCGGTGACTCTTTTGAACATTCGCCAAATCCCCGGGATGAAACACATTGTATCTGCTGTGTATGACGTACCCGTGGGGCAGGTGTGGAGCGAAGAAAGTATTGTCGCATTGCAGAAAGCCTGTGAGGAACAGGGACTGATTTTCGACGTGGTAGAAAGCGTGCCGGTCCATGAAGATATCAAACTGGGTCTGCCTAGCCGGGACACGTATATTGAAAACTACTGTGAAAATATCCGCCGCTTGGGGCGTCACGGCATTCGGTGCATTTGCTATAATTTCATGCCCATTTTTGACTGGACGCGCACCGATGTCCACCACAAAATGCCCGATGGCGCCGAAAACCTGATTTATGACCCGCAGGCCCTCGCTCGCGTGGACCCGCTCACCGGAGAACTGAGTCTACCCGGGTGGGACAGCAGTTACAAAAAAGAAGATTTAAAAAAGCTTTTTGAGCAGTATGCGGCTATCACAAAAGAAGATTTGTGGGAAAACCTGCGGTATTTTCTCAGCAAAGTGATTCCCGTAGCCGAAGAGTGTGGAATCAATATGGCCATTCACCCTGACGACCCGCCGTGGGATATTTTCGGGCTACCCCGGCTCATCACCGATGAAGCGGCGCTCGACCGCTTTTTGTCCCTGTACGACAGCCCCTGTAACGGTCTGACGTTCTGTACCGGCTCTCTGGGGTCTTCTCCCCAAAACGATATCCCCGCTATGGTGGAAAAATACAGCGCCATGGGGCGTATCCACTTTATGCATCTGCGCAATGTGAAATGGACACAGCAGGGCGGCTTTGAAGAAAGCGGCCATTTGACGGAAAACGGGTCGCTGGATATGGCGGCCATTATAAAAGCCCTGAAAAAAACGGGCTTTACCGGTTATGTGCGGCCCGACCATGGGCGCATGATCTGGGGTGAAACAGGGAAACCCGGGTACGGCCTGTATGACCGTGCACTAGGTGCCATATACTTGCAAGGACTGTGGGAAGCCACCGAATAAAAGAAAGGATGATCGATATGTCGAAATTGGATTTGCCTTATACCCCCGATTTAACGGGACGTACCGCGGTTGTAACAGGGGCCGGTGGCGTACTGTGCAGTATGTTTGCTCAGGCTCTGGCACAGTGCGGGGCCAGTGTGGCTTTGCTGGATAAAAATGAAGACGCTGCACAAAAAGTGGCGGCTTCTATCGAGGCATACGGCGGCCGGGCTCTGGCTGTAGGATGTGATGTGCTGGATAAAAGTTCCTTGCAGGCAGCCCATAAAAAAGTAAAATCCATCTTTGGGCCATGTACCTGGTTAATTAACGGGGCAGGGGGCAATAATCCCCGGGCCACCACGACAAAAGAAACATATGAACTTGGCGACGAAACCCGTACCGACATTGCGACGTTCTTTAACCTGGACCCAAAAGGTGTGGAATTTGTGTTTAACCTGAATTTCCTGGGAACACTGCTGCCCACCCAGGAATTTGCTACCGATTTACTGGGGCAGGAAGGGGCCAGCATTGTGAATGTTTCGTCCATGAATGCGTTTACGCCTCTGACGAAAATTCCGGCCTATTCCGGGGCGAAAGCGGCCGTGAGTAATTTCACCCAATGGCTGGCCGTGCATTTTGCCGGGGCCGGGATTCGAGTGAACGCGCTGGCGCCGGGCTTCTTTGTCACAAATCAAAACCGGGCTTTGTTGTTTGATGAATCTGGCGCACCGACCGCTCGTACGGGGAAAATTCTGCGCAGTACGCCCATGGATCGTTTTGGCAAACCGGAAGAACTGCTGGGTGGTCTGTTATATTTGATCGATGAAAAGGCTTCGTCGTTTGTAACCGGTGTGGTACTGCCCATTGACGGCGGTTTTTCGGCCTATTCCGGCGTATAAGGGGGAGAAAATATGTCTATCTGTATTGGCTGCGCCGGGCATCCATCAGAAGCCGGTGCCCTGAAGCGGGCAGGCTTTGATTATTTGGAAGTCAATATCTCCCAATTGGTTGCTGCCTGTGACAGTGATGTAGCGATCATGCAGCGGCAGCTGTGCGAAAGCGAGTTGCCGGTGTTGGCGGGGAACTGTTTTTTGCCCGGCAACTGGCCGTTGGGCGGCGCCGGATTTGATGAAGAAAAAAACCGCGCCTATATTGAAAAAGCGGCGGCTCGTTTACAGGCACTAGGAGCCAAAATTGCGGTGCTGGGGTCCGGTGGAGCCCGCCGGTTGCAAAAAGAGTACGGCGAAAACCGGGGAAAAGAGCAATTCCGCTTGTTTTTTGCCATGGCCTCTGCTATTATGGGAGAAAAGGGCATTCGCGTAGTGATCGAACCGCTCAGTCATAACGAAAGCAACTACATTCTGTCGGTACCTGAAGCACTGGAAATCGCCAAGGCGGTTGATTCCCCCTTTGGTGGAATCCTATGCGATTATTACCATATGGGGCAGGAAGGGGAACCGACTACCGTGTTGCCCGCAGCTAAAGACCGGTTGTGGCACTGCCATATTGCTCACCCCATCACGCGGCATGCTCCCCTGCCCGGGGACGGTGGCCGGTATGAAGAACTGGCTGCAGCTTTAAAACAGTGCGAATATAAAGGCAATATCACATTTGAAGGGATTTGCCCCGATTCAGAAGAAGTATTCGCACAAAGTGTAGGGTATTTAAAAACATTGTTTCAGGGAGGTGCCGCATGCCGCTAATTGACGTGCGTTTATCTGTACCGGTTTCCCTAAAGCAGGAAGAAGAGCTGGTAAAGCAAATCGGAAAAGCGATTACTAAAATTCCCGGGAAAGAAGAAGCCAGCCTGATGGTTCAGGTACAGGGGAATTGTCCGCTGTGGTTTCAGGGGAAAAAGCAGCCCTGTGCCCATGTAACGGTAAAAATTGCCGGGCAGGCCGATAAACAGGATTTTAACAGGTTTAACGCGGCTGTCAGCCAGGCGTTGCAGCCGTTGGGCGTGCCCGGGGGCGCGATTTATTTTACCAACGAAGAAAGCGAAAAATGGAATAACGGGCTCGTGGAATAGAAAAGAGAAGAAGTCGCATAGAAACGGCTTCTTCTTTTTGTGCACCCGTTTTTTTGAAAAGAGGAAGGGGCCAACATTTTTGGGGATGGACGAGAAGACAAAAAAGAAAATTTTTGCCGCCATGAGCCAGCGCTTTGAGGTGCCTGCTACGATGCCGCTAGCTCGCATAGCCCGGTTTCTGCACGAAAACGGAATCGTACCGAAAGCCATGGGGTACGCCAAAATGTTGGATCTGTTGCAGGACTTGCCCGAATGTCTCACGCTGGAAAAACAGCCGGGGGGCCGGGATTATACGGTGCACTTGCATGCGTTTACCCTCCCGAAGAAGGACCCAAAACGCCGGGTGCTGGATGAAAAGGAAAAGGAGCGTTTGCGCAGGATTATCCAAACCTATCAGAAAACACCCCAGTTTACCGGCGCCCAGCTGTGCCGGTGGCTGCAAAAAGAAGGGCGCAGCCCCCGCTGTTACGGCGTTTCCCGGTTGCGCTCACTGGTAGAAAAACTGCCCGACGTATTAGGCGTTGCTTCTGACAGCGGGCAGGGGGATTTGGTGCTCTATTTGCGCGACCGCGCCTTGTCCCCCGAGGAACAGGAAAAAAACCGGGCGCTGTTTTATGACTTTTTGTACCTTGTTCCCCAACAGGTTCAGGCGCTGTCCGAACTGATTAACGGGCGGGAGGGAACCGGCGACGTGTGGCAGATGCTGGCTGACGCATTTTCGGTACTACCGCCGAATCAAAAGCCCAACCCCGGGCAAGCGCAGGCCCTGTGGCACACGGGGCTACATACAAAAGACGGGGGCGAACTGACCCTACAGCTGGAAAAAAGCGTGGAGTTGTCTATGCCCACCTGGCAGCTGGTGGAGTGGCACGTGCAGCCTACCCCCAACCCTTTGCGAGAAGATTTTGATGCCTTTGCCGTGCAGCCCGAAGCGGCTCGGCGTGCGCTGTTAAAAGAGAGCGGCGATCAAACAGAGGAAGAAGCCCTCGAGCGGCTGCTTCGCTCCTTTGCAAAATACCAGCATGCCCTACCCCGCAAAAAGGGAAAAGTTATTTTGCCGTTTGAAACGGCGGACGGGCGCACAAAAGCGGCGGTATTTGCGAAAAACCGGGCAGCGGGTGGTCCCCCTTGGGTGCTGCACTTTGTAGGAAATCTGCCTGCCGGGGGCGTCACCCTGGAAAACTGGGCCGATATGCAGTCCTGGCCCGATGTACTGGCCGGTTTGGCGGCGATGGCCCAGCCGGAAGCGTGGGATTTTGTGGAAAATGGGAGGCATAATTATCTTATTTTGCGTCAGTACCTGCTTCATACCTTCCAGCAGGCTTGGGAAAAAGGGCAAATTGTGGAACAAAACGAAAAGGCGGTCTTTTCACTGGGCCTAAAAAATCAGGACGGGCAAGCGTTGTTTGCCTACTTTACCCTGTCAGTGCAGGAAAAGCCCAGGTGGCGGTTCGACCATTTTGCCCCATGGCAGGGAACAGGGAAACCGCCCGCTACAATCGAGTATGACGCGCCCAGTCCCTTTGACCCGACTCTTCCTGTCCGGCCGGAGGAAACCCATATCCTGTTTGACCATATGGAACGGCTGCCTCGCCGGTTCTGGCTATCCTGTTGTCAGGAGGTGCCCGGCGATGTCTATGCGGCGTTTTGTTCCAAGCCAAAAGGCAGTAAAGATTACCGGGCAGCGCTTTTGAATGTGCGCCGCTGGATGGAAGAAGATGACACAAGACGCCAGGTGGCGGCCAACCATTTTCACACGTGTTTGCAGCAGGCGCTGACAAATACACAGCGGGAAGAAGGGAGACCGGTCCTTTGCTTTTACCCCAACCGGCGGGTAACGGAATGGCTACTGCCGCTGCGGCTTGGCAATGGGGAAGAGGTGGACGCTGTCCTGCTATTGGAAAAGACCCCAAAGGGGTATGCGGCCCGCACGCTGCTCACACCCCCGGTGGCATATAGCAACGCCCGGCTCTTAGGGCCGGTGCAATCTACCTGGCTGACCATACAGGCTGCAAACCGCTACCGGCAAGAGGAAAAGCCGTGTGCCGGTACAGGTTTGTCGCAAAGTTAGAAAAGGGAAATTTGGCAGGCTTGTACCGAAACAGTCGGGCTGATAAAAGGCGTGGCAT
>CAJKJS010000044.1 GCA_905200265.1 uncultured Oscillospiraceae bacterium | reverse complement strand
AATGCCCGGGGAGTTCTGCACCATTTGGAAACCAGCGGCCAGTTCTGGTCGGATTCCCCTTATATGTTGCCGCCGTTTTTAGCGGCGGTGGGCGATATAGAGGGAGCCCTTTTGCACATGGATGCTTATTGGCAGGCTTTATACGACCCGACAGCTGGTGTCATGCGGCATATCTGGGATGATAAAAGCGGTACCTATCCCGATGCATCCCATTGGGGCACCGGTAGTGGCTGGACCATGGCCGGGCTCTTGCGTACCGCCTCCCTTTTACCAGAGGGCCGGGAAAAAGACCGGGCTCGCTTGCGGCAAATGGCCCGCACGCTGCTGGATGGAGTATTATCGTATCGGTGTACAGACGGAAGTTTTCACAATGTCGTGGATGATCCCCATTCGTTTTCAGAATGGAACCTTTCCCAAATGACGGCTTATGTCATTTATCGAGGAGTGATAGAAGGATGGCTGCCGGAAACGTATATCACAGAAGCGGAGCTTATGCGAAAAGGAGCCATGGTACATACGGATACCTATGGATTTGTTTTTCCCGTATGCGGAGCACCCACGTTCGATAAACCGGGCGTATCCCCGGAAGCGCAGGCGTTTTCGTTTATGATGGCAACAGCCTGGCAGGCGTATGAAAACAAAAAAGCAATAAAATAAAAGCGTTTTTTTCATAGAAAAAGCCCCCGCCATGTGGCGAGGGCCTTTTTCTTGTTGTAAGGAAACCTGATTCGTTGTGCTTAGTTATGAGCCTTCTTGCGCAGAACCACAACAGCCAGAGCCGAAGCCATAACAACAACCGTCAAAACAACAGCCAGGTTGCTGGTATCGCCGGTAGCAGGCGCCAGGGGCGTTTCACCGTCATCGATGGATTCATCATTATTGTCGGAGTTCGTGTCATCGCCGGTGTTGGTGTCCGTGCCGCCCGTGGTGGGGATATCGGGATCATTGATATCTTCGCCGGGATCACTGGGGTCGACAGGCGGATTGGGATTGTTGGGATTGTCCGGTTCTTCGGGTTCTTCCGGCGTGGTATAATCGCGGTGGTATTCAATGATAACCAGGTTGGTGCTGGCATCCAGTACGAGGGAAATCGAACCGTTATCGCCATAGTAGGTGTATTCGTTGTCGCCATACTGCAGCAGTTTTTCGATGTCAGCTGCATTGATGACATCGCCTACCATGCCGGAGATCGGATCGCTGACCACCGTGCCATCCAGTTCATAGTCGCCGCCGTCTACACTGGTGTAGTACTGGTGTACGATCTGGTAGGTGGTGTCGATGCGGGTAAAGCCGATGGAATTGGCAAACGAGAATTTATAGTTCATATAGCCGTTACCGGTATAAGGACCATCCATCGCCAGCTTCATATCAAAGGTGATCGATTCGCCGGTTGCCAGGGAATCCGCATTTTCCAGAGAGGCAAAATAGCCATTTGTCTGCTGATACAGGTCACTGGAGGAATCCGCATAATCGCCAACACCGCGGGTGCGGGTGAAGGATGTGTTGCGGTTGGGGTTTAGCTGATCGCATTCTTCCATGCCATAGGCCGCAGAGAAAAGATCCTGATAGAAAAAATTGTAGCTGAAAGCGGCCAAATCCTGTTCCGGCCACTTGAACTGCACCCGGACAGTGGGATCATCAGGATTTGTCGTGTCGTCAATGACTTCATACATAACGTAAGGGGACATTTCCGGATGGGCTTCGCACATGGATTCCATGTAGCTAAGGCTCATGGTAAACAATCCGTTGTCGCCGAAACCGGCAAACGTTTCGCCCAGCGAGGGCTTGGCGGCAACCAGTTCATTCCAAGTAGCATACGACGTATGATAAAGGTCGTTATAATAGTCCAGCATATATTCGGTCAGAGCGTTATCGCCGGTGTAGTTTTTTTCCGCCAACTTGTCATAGATGCCAAACATGTCGGCAGCAGTGATGTCACCGCTCTTACTTTTGTCAAACAAATTTTTGTAAATGGCTTTGCTTGTGGTGGCAATACCGGAAATATAGGCGAAGGGAATTGCTTCTCCATCATACCCGATAAAGTCGCTCAAGACACCATATTTGGCCGGCGTAATGGTAAAGCTATTGTCTGCATACTTGTAAACTTTATCAGAATTGTTCGTAATCGTTACCTGGATTTGAAAAGAATCGCCCGGCAACCAGTAAGAAACTTGCGTGTACAGAGTATCCACAATAGCGTCGCTCAGTTCAACTGTAACATCGTCACCGGCGGTTTCGTTGATGGTCAAGGCCACATGATACGTTTTATCCGCACTGTCATAGTACGAATTTTCCGTATCCACGGAAACCGGGTCAGTGGCGACTTCGTCAGCCGATACACCCATCAGGCAGCTGGATCCCAGCAACAGGGCGCTGAGCAGCATGGATGTGGTTTTTCTTGCTGCGTGTTTCATGTTACATACCTCTCCTCCTTTTTTAAATTTTGGCAGCGGAAGGATGAGCGGCCAAGAAAAGATCGTTTCATGAAGGAAGGGGCCTTTTACGAGGGGCTTCCCTTTCTGTGCTTTCATCATACCACCGGGGAGGATAGGCGAAAGGATATCTGGAAGAGAAAAGTTTGAATTTTTTTCAAAAAAATACAGAATAGTTTCGAGAAACAAAAAGCTGCCAGGATACACTAGCAGCTTTTTTGACAAGATATATTACATTTCCCCGCGGCCTAGGGCAAAGGCACGGCGGTTTAGTTCCAGGTATTTTGGTGGTACACAGGCGGTCAGCGCTTCCTGCCAGGCATCTTCCGGAATATCCGGGAAATAGCGGGACAGCCGCCCCATAAGCACAATATTGACGGCTTTGGAGGAACCGGCCTGCTCCGCCAGAGACAGGCAATCGAGGGCGTCAACCTGTACGTCTTTCTCCTGCATTTTTTCAATGAGATGGTCGGGATAAGCAGCAGCCCCCGTGATGACCGGCATGGGCTCGATTTCCTGGGTGTTTGTCACAATACGGCCACCTTTTTTCAGGTGGGACAGCCATCGGGCGGCTTCCAGTTTTTCAAACGAGACAATAAAGTCCGCTTCACCTTTATCGACTACCGGGGCATACACTTTATCACCAAATCGAACGTAGGTGACCACACTGCCGCCGCGCTGGCTCATACCGTGCACTTCGCTTACTTTGACATCATAACCGCGGGTGAGCAGCAAATGTCCCAGCAGTTTGCTGGCCAGCAGCGAGCCTTGCCCGCCAACGCCTACGATCATCATATTCACCGTTTTCATCATAACCCCTCCTTACTTTTGAAACGCATCAAAGGCGCACAGCGATGTACAGACTTCGCACCCGACACACAGCGTTTCATCAATGGATGCTTTGCCGTCTTTGAAACGGATAGCGGGGCAGCCAATGCGCATACAGGACCGGCACCCTCGGCATTTGTCGGGGTTAACGGTAAGCGGTGCATGGTGAGGCACACCTTTAAGCATGACGCAGGGGCGACGGCTGATAATAATAGAAGGCGCGCTCGCTTCGAGTTCTTCTTTTAGCACGCGGTCGCACTCCGCTAAATCATAGGGATCTACCACTCGCACTCGTTCAAAGCCAACGGCCCGGCACAGAGCTTCCACATCAATACGCCCGGCCGGTTCACCCCGCAGGTTATAACCGGTGGTGGGATTTTGCTGGTGGCCTGTCATACCGGTAATGGAGTTATCCAAAATAATCACGGTAGAGTTACTTTGGTTATACGCAATATCGGTAATGCCGGTGATACCCGAATGGGCAAACGTGGAATCGCCAATCACGGCTACGCTGTGGCGTTCGCTTTCTTCACCTCGGGCTTTGTTAAACCCGTGCAGCCCCGAACAGGAGGCCCCCATGCAGACATTTAAGTCCATAGCCGACAGCGGCGCCATAGTGCCCAGAGTGTAGCAGCCAATATCGCCGTATACCATACATTTGTTTTTCGACAGGGTATAAAAGATGCCGCGGTGCGGACAGCCCGCACACATAACCGGCGGCCGGGCCGGAATTTCGTCGGGCAGGGATACACTTTCGGGAACCGTGCGGCCAACTGCTTTGGCCAGCAGGCCCTGAGAAAATTCACCCACCAGCGGCAGGGTATCTTTGCCGTGAACCGGCAGCCCTAACCGGCGGCAGTGGTCTTCGATAATGGGATCGAGTTCTTCGATAACCAGCAGACGGTCAACGCTGGCCGCAAAGTCGCGAATCAGTTTTTCCGGCAGGGGGAATGTCATGCCCAGTTTCAAAATGCATGCATCCTCTCCGAATACTTCCCGGGCGTACTGGTAACAGGTGGAAGCGGTAATAATCCCCAGCGACGTATCTTTCCCCATTTCGACACGGTTAATGCCGCTTTCTTCAGCGTAGGCAATCAAATCTTTCGTGCGCTGTTCCACCCGAATATGGGCTTGCATGCTGTTTTTTGTCATCATGACCCGAGCCGGGTCTTTTTGGTAGGGAATAACCGGACGTTCGACTCGTTCACCGGTTTCCACCACGCTTTGACTGTGGGCAATGCGGGTGCACATTTTCAAAAATACCGGGGTGTGGTACGTTTCGCTGATTTCGTACGCCTGCATGGCGAAAGCCCGTGCTTCGGCAGAATCACTGGGTTCCAGCATGGGAATCTTGGCTGCGATGGCGTAATGGCGGGAATCCTGTTCGTTTTGCGATGAATGCATACCGGGGTCATCGGCCACACAGATGACCAGACCGGCGGATACCCCCTGGTACGAGATGGTAAACAGCGGATCGGCCGCCACATTCAGTCCTACATGTTTCATAGCGCAAGCGCTGCGTTTGCCGCCCAGGCTGGCGCCGTGGGCTACTTCCATGGCTACTTTTTCATTAGGAGCCCATTCACAGTAAATTTCCGGGTATAATGCGGCTTCTTCGGTAATTTCTGTGCTGGGGGTACCCGGATAGCTGGAAATCACACAGCACCCGGCTTCATACAGGCCACGGGCAACGGCCTTGTTACCAAGCATGAGTTCTTTCATAGGTCAACTTCCTTCCTTTTGGTTTGGAGTAACAGGTCAAGCGTTACCCGTTCGTCTCTTCTTTTTCCTTTTCGGCTTGTTCAATCGAAGCGACTAAACGGCCAGTACCCAAATTGAGCATGCGTTTTACGCGGCTAATGGTGGCGCTGCTGGCGTTGACTTCCTGCATAATATCGGTATAAACGCGTCCTTGATGCAGAAGAACGGCCACGTCATACCGCTGTTCCAGAGCACGCAGTTCGGTAACGGCACATAAATCGTCAAAAAATTGGCAGCATTCTTCCACCGTCTGCAAATTAGCGATGGCTTCATACAGCGCCATACTGCGCTGGCGTTGATACGGGTTGGCCATAAAAACTCCTTCTTTCAACATAAAACGGCATAAAAGTGGAAAACTTGTCCCGCTGATAAAACGTGGGGAACAGATAGAGTGGGCTATTTATCCCATGTTCTGCTGTTCCACCAAATGTTCCGCACCGTACATGCGGCGCAGTTTGGTTTTTTCGATTTTTCCTGTGGCGTTGCGGGGAATAGGGGCAAAAATGATTTTGCGCGGGCGCTTGTACCGCGGCATGGCTTCACAGTACGTTTCGATTTCCTGTTCCGTACAGGAAAGACCATCTTTTACTTCGATAACAGCGCCGGTGATTTCGCCCAACCGTTTATCAGGCAGGCCAATGACAGCTACATCTTTAATCTTTTCATAGGCGCGCAGGAAATCTTCCACCTGTACCGGGTAAATATTTTCGCCGCCACTGACAATGACGTCTTTTTTGCGGTCCACCAGGAAATAGAACCCTTCTTCGTCCTGCCGGGCCATGTCGCCGGTGTATAACCAGCCATCCCGCAGTACTTCGGCCGTAGCTTTGGGGTCGCGATAATAGCAACTCATCACGCCAGGACCTTTGACGCACAATTCACCCACAGCACCCTGGGGCACATCTTGGCCATTTTCGTCCACAATCCGGCATTCCCACCGGTAACCGGGTACCCCAATAGAGCCCACTTTTTGAATATTTTCAATACCCAGATGGACACAGCCGGGGCCGGTGCTTTCGGAAAGACCATAGTTTGTGTCATACTGGTGATGGGGGAAGTATTCCTTCCACCGGCGGATTAGCGACGGCGGAACGGGCTGGGCCCCAATATGCATCAGCCGCCACTGGCTGAGATGATAATCTTCCAAATGCAAGTCACCCCGGTCCAGCGCATCCAAAATATCCTGTGCCCACGGCACCAGCAGCCATACAATGGTACAATGTTCATCGGAAACGGCTTTTAAAATCGTATCGGGATGCGTGCCTTTCAGTAATACGGCCCGGCTGCCGGCTACCAGACTGCCCATCCAGTGGAATTTGGCGCCGGTGTGATACAGCGGCGGAATACACAAGAAGGTGTCTTCCCGCCCGGTGCGATGATGTTTTTGTTCCATTTGGGCGGCCTGAGTCAGGGACTGGTGACGGTGCAAAATAGCTTTGGGAAACCCGGTGGTACCAGACGAAAAATAAATGGCCGCGTCGTCTTCTTCCTCAATACGCACTAAAGGAGCACTGCTGGGACAGTCGGCGACCAGATCCCGGTAACTTTCGGCAAAGGTGGGGCAGTTATCCCCCACGTAAATCAGCAGCCGCCCGCGGCTAAGTTTTTCTTCAATGGCTTCTACACGGCCGATAAATTCCGGCCCGAAAACCAAAATATCAATCTCCGCCAAATCGGCGCAGTACTGGATTTCTTCGGAGGAATAGCGGAAGTTAAAAGGAACGGCAATAGCGCCGGCTTTTAAAATACCGAAATAAATGGGCAGCCATTCCAGGCAGTTAAACATTAAAATAGCCACTTTGTCCCCACGGTTGACGCCACGGCTGAGCAAAAGATTGGCAAAACGGTTGGCTTTTTCGTCGAAAACTTTCCAGGTGATTTCCCGGCGGTAAGCAACCGGCGAAGTAGGCTGCATCAGCGCGTATTCCTTCCAGGTGATGCGGCGGTTATCGGTTACTTCCGGGTTCAGTTCCACCAGCGCGATTTCGTTTCCGTATAACTTGCTGTTTCGTTCCAGAAAATCGGTGACAGGCATGGTCTTCTTTCTTCTCCTCCTGAGCGTTCGGCGGCCGGCACGCTTTATTTCTTCACACCTATAAAGCATAAAAGCTTTAAATAGCTCTTTCTATTATAGCAAACCCCCCGAAAAAAGCAAGAGCCACAAATGGGCTTCCTGCCGCTTTCGGGGAGGGAATTTTTACCGGTTTTCTGTTGGGGGAGATAAAAGTGCCAGCACGCGGGGCGCTGCAATCAAAAACCAGGAACAAAACTGTTCAGGGTGAGTAAGCAGCTCCTGCCGTAATTGTTCGGGGGTCACCCAGCGAGTGGAACCGATTTCCTCGGGGTTTGGTGTGACCGGACCGCTGTGCCGTAAAAGAAAGACATGGTCAAATTCGTACTCGCTCAAAGAAGGAAACGGGGCGTAATAAATAAAGGAAAAAAGCTCCTGGGTGTTTCCTGTGATTCCCAGTTCCTCCTGTAACCGGCGGGAAACCGCCTGGGGCAAAGTTTCGCCCCACCGGGGATGGGAACAACAGGCATTGGCCCATAACCCACCGGAATGATATTTGCCGTCAGCTCGCTTTTGTAAAAGCCACCGGCCGTTTTCATCCACCAGAAACACCGAAAAAGCACGATGCAGCAGATGGCGGCGGTGAACATCCAGCTTTTCTCCGTGCCCAATGGCCTGGTCGAAAAGATCAACCAAAATTAGTTCGTCTTGCATACGGATTCCTCCCATCCTAGCAGTTTGGCTGCATTTTGCCCCAGAATTTGCGCCTGTTCCTGTGGGGTAAGGGGCAGAGCCCGAATCCGGCGCAGTTGCTCTTGTTGATCCATCCAGGGGCTGTCGGTACCAAACAGAACCCGGTGAGCCCCCCACCGGCGTACCAACTGGACGAAATGGGCATCAGCAAGCAGCGTGCATTCGTCCGGACGGCGGGGAGCCTGCGGTGGTGCCTGGATTTTTCCCAGGGTATAGGCCGTGTCCACATACACAGGGAAAGTGTCCACCAACTCTTCGGCTTCATTCCACCCCTGCCATGCACCCATATGGGCCAAAATCAGGCCCGGGGGGCATACCTGGCTTAGCGCCCGGCGAATATGATACGGTGAAGCACAATCATTGCCCGGACAACCTACGTCCAGCCCGCCGTGCACAAGAACAAGCAGCCCGTAGTCTCCCGCAGCTTCCAAAATGCGCAGATACCGGCTATCGTCAAAAGGTGTATTTTGATAGGCAGGGTGGAGTTTAATGCCCGGTACCCCGGCTTCCTTTAACCCGCGTAGAACAGCCCTGGGATGGGGCGTGTCGGGATGGATACCGCCAAAACTCAAAATACCGGTGTCGGAAAACGTTTGACACAATTGATAGGCGGTGCGGTTAATGCTTTCCGTCTGCCGGGCTGCGGTAACCACCGGTTGTATAACAGAAACGTCAATTCCTGCTTGCAGCATGGAGTGGTGTAGGGATTGCGTTGTGCCGTCAGCGTAAAAACACGCCCGGGCGTTTTGACTCAATAGCGACAAGGCCCGGGGGGCTAGTTGTGGGGGAAACGTGTGGGTATGAATATCAATGACCATAGGAAAACCCTTTCCTTTTTTACTACATGGATTATACCATACCGGTTCCGAAAAAGAAAAGGAGGCGCTTTTGAAGTGCCCCCAAAAAGTTAGACAATATTTTTGAAGAAATAATTCAAGCAACCG
>CAJKJS010000043.1 GCA_905200265.1 uncultured Oscillospiraceae bacterium | reverse complement strand
AAAAGGAGTTTTTTTCATGTCTATCCGCGGCAACACCCGATTTACCTTCTATGCCTGTTATTTGGGGTATGTCTCCCAAGCGATTGTCAATAATTTTGTTCCACTTTTGTTTTTAACCTTTCAGGATACCTTTTCCCTTTCGCTATCCCAAATCACCCTGTTAACTACCGTCAATTTTGGGATTCAGCTGCTGGTAGACTTGCTTTCAGCAGGATTTATAGACCGGATCGGCTACCGGGCCAGTGCCATTCTGGCTCATGTGCTCATCGGGTTGGGCCTGATCGGGCTGACCATATTGCCGAATTGTTTTTCAAACCCGTATACCGGTTTACTCGCCGCCATTTGCCTGTATGCCATTGGTGGTGGGCTAACCGAAGTTCTCATCAGCCCTATTGTAGAAGCTTGCCCAGGGGAAGGAAAAGCCGCTGCCATGAGCCTTTTACACTCGTTTTATTGCTGGGGCCATGTGTTTGTTGTTTTATTGTCTACGGCATTTTTTGTACTCTTTGGCACCCAGTGCTGGACTTGGCTGGCGCTTGTATGGGCGATTCTGCCTCTTGGTAACGCACTGCTGTTTACCCAGGTTCCTATTTACTCCCTGGTCGAAACCGGAGAACCTGGCATGCGCATTTCCGAACTATTGCGCACTCGCATTTTCTGGGTCTTCATGCTATTGATGCTCTGCGCCGGTGCCAGTGAACAGGGTATGAGCCAGTGGGCTTCCTCCTTTGCAGAATCGGGGTTGCATGTGAGCAAAACTTTGGGAGATCTGGCTGGACCGTGTAGTTTTGCAGCCATGATGGGTCTTTCCCGGCTCCTCTACGCCAAATTCGCCCACCGTCTGGCTCTTTCTCGCGCCATGGCACTCAGTGCCGGTTTATGTGTTGTGTGCTATTTGACTGCCGCTCTTTCTTCCCAGGCCGTACTGGGGCTGATTGGCTGTGCTTTGTGCGGTTTTTCTGTGGGCATTCTGTGGCCTGGTACCTTCAGTATGGCCGCTGGTGTACTGCGCCAGGGCGGCACAGCTCTCTTCGCGCTTTTAGCACTGGCAGGAGATCTAGGTTGTTCCAGCGGTCCTACTACGGTAGGTTTGGCTGCCAGCCTAATGGGCGGTCAGCTGCGCAGTGGGCTGCTGCTGGCGATTCTTTTCCCCGTACTGCTGCTTATCGGGCTGTGGCTATACCTACGGTGTTGTCGGAAGAACTCTTGCCGCTCGAAACATTCCATGTTAGAATAAAGCCATGCTATAAAACCCATCCTGCGAAAGGAGAACCTTGTATGAAATTGCTGATCGCTTCTGATATTCACGGGTCCGCCCTGTGGTGCCAAAAACTGTTGGATGCTTTCGAAAAAGAAGGCGCCGAAAAAATGCTGCTGTTGGGGGATTTTCTATACCATGGCCCCCGCAATGATTTGCCCGATGAATACGACCCCAAAAAGGTCATCGCCCTGCTTTCCGCCTATCAGGATCGCATTCTGGCGGTGCGTGGCAACTGCGACGGGGACGTAGACCAAATGGTCCTGCCGTTCCCCATTATGGCCGAATACGCTGTGCTACAGTTGGGTGGCCGCACGATGTACGCTACTCATGGTCATGTATTTAACCCCCAAAATCGTCCGCCCCTGCAAAAGGGAGATATTCTGTTAAATGGCCACACCCATGTACCGGCCTTTCGGGAAGAAGACGGCTTTTTCTATATGAACCCGGGTTCGGTTTCTATTCCGAAAGAAAACAGCTGCCACCAATACATTTTGATTGATGGCAACACGTTTACCATGAAAGATATGGATGGCCACATCCTTCAAAGCGTAACGCTGGACTAAATAAAAAAAGCGTCTTCCGAAAAAATGGAAGGTGCTTTTTTAAATTTTATTCCCCATCGTAATAATCGACAGCGGTTTCTTTTCGGTAAAGCTGGTTAATTTCTTTGCCCCACACGCCAATTTTCCCGGAATCCGGGTACACGGCTACACCCAGATCATGATAGGTATCAAAGTCCAAATAGACAAGAGGCTCACTATCCGATATGTTTGTCAGCTTATGAGCCCCCGCTTCATTGGCAGGGAAAAACAGCATGTCCCCGGCCTTAACGTCCCGTTCTCCTTCGGGGGTACGCAACTGTCCCTTCCCACTCACAATATAGAAAACTTCCTCATTTTTGTGGTGGTAATGGTACGGATAAGCAGCCTTTCCCGGTGGAATGTGGTAAAGGGAAACCGCGCATCCTTCTGCTTCTCCCTTGGGCACAAAGTCCCACCGGTCATAGGCATATCCTTCATGCTCTCTATGGCGCTTCTCCAGCGTATCATGTGTAGCGTGACGTACGTGATCGATCACAAAACTATCTCCTTCCTTTTTCGGCTACAGAGGGTACCATCAGATGACCATGCCGCCGTTCACTCCTAAAATCTGGCCCGTAATAAATGAAGCAGCATCCGATGCTAAGAACACGGCCGCTGCCGCTACATCGGCCGGAGTACCAATGCGCATCAAGGGCGTTTCTTCCCGCAGTTCTTCCATGGTTTCCGGGGACAAAAAGCCATTCATGGGCGTATCAATCACCCCAGGAGCAATACAGTTCACCCGAATATGAGAGGGCCCTTCTTCTTTAGCCAGGGCTTTCGTGAGTCCAATCACGGCCGCTTTTGCTGCCGAATAGGCCACCTCACACGAAGCCCCTACCTGTCCCCACATGGAACTGATGTTGATAATAGCTCCGCTTTGGCGGCGAATCATCCCCGGCAATACGGCCCGGCAGCACAAAAACACCCCGGTAACATCCACCGAAAAAATATCGTCCCAATCTTGTAGCGTCAAATCGGTAAACAGTTTCTGCTGGGCAATCCCGGCATTATTGACCAGTACGTCAATATGAGAGAATTCCTGCTCGGCCGTACGCACGAGGGTGTTTACGTCCTCCTCCTGCCTTAGATCCGCCGGCAGGCACAGACATGGGCACCCATTTTCGCGCAATTCCTCACACAGCGCCTGTGCGTCCCGTTCATGCGTGCGGTATTGCAAACACAAAGCATACCCGGCCCGGGCAAACGCCCGGGCCGTTTCTTTTCCAATTCCCTGGGACGCCCCGGTAATCAAAGCCGTTTTCATCGTTTCCTGCTCCTTTCTTACTCCATATTGCCTGAAAGCAGCATCAAAGCAGTCAACGCGGCCAAGGGTGCTGTCTCTGTACGCAAAATACGGGGACCCAAGGTAGCCGTCTCGGCTCCGGCTTCCCGCAGCACCTGCAAATCGCCTTCATCCAGGCCACCTTCCGGCCCAATAAACACCGAAACGGTTTCGCCGGGGGTAAGGCTATCCGCTAACTGCCGCAGGCTTTGGCCGCCGCCTTCATAAAACACCAGTACCCGCCCGGCTTTGGCGGCACGTTCCACGGCTTTTTTCAGGGGCATGGATTCCTGTACCACCGGAATGCGTCCCCGTCCGCTCTGCTGGGCTGCTTCCCGGGCAATTTTCTGCCAGCGAACCGTTTTCTTTTTCGCACCGGCTTCGTCGGGCCGGGAAATACAGCGGCGCATCACCGTGGGGACAATCTCTGTGACTCCCAGTTCCACGCTTTTCTGTACAATCAGATCCATTTTGTCAGATTTGGGTACCCCTTGATAGAGCACCACTGAAAGGTTTGGCTCACTTTGGCTGGGTGCCCGGTGCAGTACCGCGCCTTCCACCCGGTCGGACCCAATTTCTTCAATAACACATACGGCTTCCAGGCCGTTTCCGTCACACAGCGTCAGTTTTTCTCCCGACTGCATGCGCAGGCTTTTGGCCGCATGACGGGCATTTTCTCCGGTAAGCACAAACCGGTCCCCGGAAAATTCCTCGGTAAAAAAGCGGGGCATGACCTAGTTAACTCCCTTCATCGAATAAAATTCGTAGACACTCTCGGCTCCCATTGGGGCTTTTCCACTTGTCCCTCAGCCACCTGCAAACAGCGCAGGAGCCAAGTGAGGTTATCGGCCAGCGTACGCATCACTTGCAGGCCTTCTTCATCGCGGCGTACTTCCTCCGGGGTATTGCCGTGCACGCTGTTCCAGTACTGACTGCTGACCACCGGCATAGACGAAATGGTAAAATATTTATTCAGTCGGTCAAACGTGGCACTGGCGCCACCCCGACGGCAGCTGACAACTGCCGCCCCGGGTTTTAACGCAAAAGTTCCGCCTGCCGCATAGAATACCCGGTCCAGAAGGCTTAGTAAAGACCCGTTGGGCCCGGCATAGTACACCGGGGAACCAATGACCACCGCATCGGCTTGCTGCATTTTTTCGATGCAGGCGTTCACACCGTCTTTCTCACCAAACACACATTTTTCTTTTCCCTTACAGGCTCCACAAGCGGTGCATCCTCCAATAGGCTTGGCGCCAATCCAGAAAATCTCGCTTTCAATCCCGCCGCGCAATAATTGTTTGGCAACTTCCCATAAGGCCGTATAGGTACATCCCTTCTCATGCGGGCTGCCGTTAATAAGTAATACTTTCATGTGGCTTTTCCTTTCTCTTTATCCATCAATCCACCGATTTGAGCGATTCCACCATATTGATTTTCTTCAGTTTACGGTCGATGACCCGGTCTACAATCAACGAGAACAACCACGTAATCACCGCGCTGATCACAAAGCTAAGCACTTTTACGGTGTGGCCAAACATGACACTTTCGATTTCCACCGTATCAATGACAAATCCATGCAGCACCACGCCAAGGATGAGCCCGAACACACAGCCAATCAGCGTTAATAATAAGGTTTCGCGGTAAACATACGCATTGACTTCCCGGTCGGTAAAGCCTAAGACTTTCATGGTGGCAATTTCCCGTTGGCGTTCGGTTACGTTGATATTTGTCAGGTTATACAGCACAATAAATGCCAGCATACCCGCGCACAAAATAATAACCAACACCACGTAGTTCAGCGATTGCAGCATGCGGTCGAAGTCACTGGCGTTTTGCTCAATATCCGCAAAGGTTGTGATTTCATCGCTGCTCTTGAGTGCGCCTTCTACTACGCTTTTATGATCGTCATCGGCGCTTACCATTAACCGGTTCATAGACGGGGCATGCCCGGTCACTTTTTCGTACAGCTCAGGCGCCATGTAGATATAATCGTAAATATAGTGTTCCACCACGCCCGTCACTTTCACATCATAGTGTTTGTCATCTTCTGTGAATGTGATGGTGTCGCCCACTTGCACGCCTAGTTTGTTGCTGAGTTTTTCACTGAGCAGAACACCGTCCGGCTCAAACGGTACAGGATTGTGGCCCTCCCGGGTACGGAAGGTCAAAAACTGGGTGGTCTTTTCCGTATCTTCCGGCACCATCAAATACACACTGTAGGTGTCGCCGTCCGTCTTACAATCTACCATCACGGTCCGGCTGCGCAAATATTCAGCCTGGGTACCTGCCAATAGCGAATCCGCCTGGTCGGATGTAAACCCATCTTCCGTGGTGGCTTCGTACTGGTAGGTAGCCAGTTCCCGGTATTCCAAATTGACAATATCCGAAATGGAATCCTTAATACCAAAGCCTGTTAACAGCAGCGCCGTACAACCGGTAATCCCGGTTACTGTCATAATCAGCCGCTTTTTATACCGGAACAAGTTGCGCACTGTCACTTTCCGGGTAAACGACAACCGTTTCCAAATAAACGGGATGTGTTCCAGTAGTACATGTTTGCCGGCTTTGGGTGCTCTGGGCATCATCAATGTGGCGGGGACCTCCTTCAAATGGTCCAGCACCGCAAAAATCGTGGCTGCCAATGTACTGATAAGGAAAATGAGCAGCGCCATTAGCGCGATATCAAACCAGAACGGAGAAATCAGATCCGGCACGGTGTACATCAACCGGTAGGCGTTCCATACCACCTGCGGCAGGGCAAAAAAGCCAATGGCTGGGCCAATCAGGCACCCCAACAGGGTAGGTACCGAAGCATACCACAGGTATTTGGACAAAATCCGTCCACTGCTATACCCCAGTGCTTTATACGTACCAATCAGCACCCGTTCTTCTTCCACATACCGGGTCATGGTAGTCAGTACCACCAGGACAGCTACCAGGAAAAAGATGACCGGGAACACAGTACACAGGGAGTCTAGCCGCTGGGAATCCTGTTTCATACTGGCAAACCCCACATTGGAATCCCGGTCCAGTACGTACCATTCCCCTTCACCAATCTCATCCACTTGCTTTTGGGCGTCTTCCAGTTCCTCTGCCCCTTTTTGCAGCTCTTCTTCGGCTGTCTTTTTCCCGTCCTCCCATTCCTTCTGTTTTTCTTCTAAGGTTGCACGGGCTTCCTCCAACTGGCTTTCACCGTCTGTTACTTCTTCTTTTGCCTGCATCAGGGCAAGCAGTCCATCCTGATACGCCTGATCGCCGGCCCTCAGTTCTTCGTAACTAGCCTGTAGCGTTTCTTCGGCAGATGCTAGCTCGTCTTCCGCACTGGCCGCCTGTTGTTCATAAGTCTGCCGGGCCTGTTCCAGTTGTTGCTTAGCGGTTGCCAGTTCGCTTTTTGCTTGCTCCAGCTTTGCTTGTGTCTCGCTATAGGTATTTTCCATATCCTGCACCATAGTAAGCAGATCCACCGCTTCCTGTGGCAGTTTATCTTCATATGATTCTAGTGCGGAAAGCCATGCATCTAGTTCCTCATCGGACGGTTCTTCTCCGCTCTGCACTCGTTCTTGAATAAGTTCAATGGCCGCTGCCACTTCTTCGGGTATATCCGGCGAATCGGTGGGAATAGCCGCCACCACTTTTAGCAGTTGCTGCGTAAGTGTTTCCAGCTGTTCCTGCTGTTGCGACAGGGTTTCGACAGCGGTTTCGTATGTTGCATATTGTACTTCGTACTCCGTTTCGCCGTCTTCTAACTGGGTACGGGCACTCTCCAGTGCTTCTTCTGCTTCTGCTCTGTTTTGCTCTAGGGCTTCTTTCCCTGCATCGTACTGATCCCATCCATCGGCAAGCTGTTCTTTTGTGTCCTGGAGCGTTTTTTCGTTTGTTTCAATTTCTTCTTTGGCGTCTTCCAGGGTTTTGGTTTGCTCAGTTAGTTCTTCCCAGCCGTCTTTTAGTTGCTGTTCGGCTTCATCCAGTTGCTGGGTTACTTCCTCCTTCTGGTCTTCATATTCTTTGGTAGCCTCGTCCAGCTCTTCCTGAGCACTCCCTACCAGGTCTTCCCGACGTTTGGGTACCTGGGTTTCAGAAAGGTCCTCCAACCGGCCGGTAACTGTCTCCACTTTATCCTCATATTCGCTGGAAAAAGCATTCATGTCCCGGGCCCCGTCCACCGTCAAAAGCACATCCGTATAAAATTCTACGGTGAATTCTTCGGGTAACACGTATGCATACAGTCCGACCCGACCACTCCCAATGGAGCTGGTCCCCAGCGAAAACGACAAATAATACGGCGTTTCTACCAATCCCACAATGGTGTACGAATCCGCTTGTAACCCCGTATCCGTTTCCTCTCCGTCTTTTTCTTCCGAAACGAGCTGTAACTGATCCCCTACCTGGGCGGCGGCTCCGGCAATGGTGGACCCCGTTCCAACCACACATTCTCCTTCTTTTTCGGGCATCCGCCCTTCTACTAGCACCGGGGTATTCAGTTCGGGATCTCCGTCTTCCGGTAAACTATGGAACCGCGCCACCGTTTCATCACTATCGTTAATGGTAACCGACACATCCTGACGGTAACCGGGCATGACGTCTTGGACGCCTTCCACATTCTCGATAGCTTTCAAATCATCCTCTGAAAAACCCAGTGTGGACAGAATTTCTACATCCATCATGGAGGCGTTATCGCAATATACATCGGTGGTATCACGCATGTCCGTACCCGCCGCATTCAATCCGCAAAAAAAGCCGGCCCCCAGGGCCACAATCCCAAAAATAGCCAAAAAACGGCTTTGGGATCTTCGCACGGAGCGAAGGATATCCTTTGTAAAACTTTTCATTTTTACCATTCAATCCTTTCTGCCGAAACGGGTTCTTTATTCAGGGTCATATCCGCGACTTTGCCGTTGCGAATGTGAATCACCCGGTCTGCCATGGCAGTAAAGGCCTGGTTGTGTGTAATGACGATGACCGTTTTGCCCCGCTTGCGGCAGGTATCCTGTAAAAGCTGCAAAACGGCTTTGCCCGTTATGTAGTCGAGGGCCCCTGTCGGTTCGTCGCATAGCAGCAATTTCGGGTTTTTCGCCAACGCCCGGGCAATAGCCACCCGCTGTTGTTCCCCACCGGACAGTTGAGCGGGAAAATTGCTCATGCGGTCTTTCAGCCCTACTTCTTCCAGTACCTGCTCCGCCGGCAACGGGTCCCGGCAAATCTGCGCCGCTAGTTCTACATTTTCCAGCGCCGTCAGGTTTTGCACCAAATTATAAAACTGGAAGACAAACCCCACATCATACCGGCGGTACTGGGTCAGCTGCCGGTTATTGTATTCGCTGATTCTCTCCCCATCCAGGCAGATACTGCCGGATGTTGGCGTATCGATGCCGCCCAAAATGTTTAGAACCGTGGTTTTTCCCGCGCCGCTGGGGCCTACAATCACCACAAATTCTCCCTGTTCAATGGTAAAGGTCACACCGTCAGCCGCCGCGACCCGATTTTCTCCCATCTGGTAAATTTTTGTCACGTGGTCAAATTCTACAAACGCCATTTTTGTGTGCTCCTTTCCTATCGATCAAAGGCCGTGCGCATCAAAATGCGAAAGAAAACTTACATACTGTAGCTTTTTACCCAGAAGCTGCCGATGAGTGGCCGTTTTTTCCTTCCCGTTTCGCTTTAATTCCTCGATACGGGCGGTGGTTTTGGCCAACTGCTGCAAAATCTGTTCGTGCATATCTTCGTACCGGGCCAATCTTTCCAGAATCTCCGCGTCCTGCACATGAGGGGCTTTCTGTACGGTTTTGTCTTCCATTCGTTGTGTCA
>CAJKJS010000042.1 GCA_905200265.1 uncultured Oscillospiraceae bacterium | reverse complement strand
CATTTCTTATGGAAAGCGCTCAAAAAAGGGAAATAAGAGGCAATACCAAAAAGTGCCACAATCGTATAAAAAACAAAAAACGGAGACGGTAAAAACCGTCTCCATTATTTGGTGAACCATCGGGGATTCGAACCCCGGACACCCTGATTAAAAGTCAGGTGCTCTGCCAGCTGAGCTAATGATTCGTTTCGCCGCTGTTTCGTTGCAGCTTTGTTATTATAGCAGAGCTACAGCGGCTTGTCAACTACATTTTTAAATTTTTTTCGAGATTTTATTCGCCCAGCACTTTTACCTTCGCAGCATCGTAGAATCCGCGGGCATCGGGGGTTTCAGCCGGGCGGCCTACGGTAACCAGCGCCAACGGCACAGACTGTACCTGCAAAATCTGTTGCAGCGCGGTTGCTCGCTCTTTATCGGGGTGCACACCACACCAGCAGGTCCCCCATCCCAGTTCCCAGGCCTGCAACAACAGGTTTTCGCACGCAGCGGCGCAATCCTGAGGCCAAAAACCCTCTTTGTAAGGACTTTCTACCGATGGGAACCCACAAATCACGATGGCCAGAGTAGCATCGGTAATGTGGTTACAGTACGGATGAGCCTGACGGATTTGTTCTTTGATAGCGGGATCTTTGACCACAACAAATTCCCACGGACGGCCATTGCGGGCGCTGGGGGCCATCATAGCCGCTTCAAGAATTTTATGTAGGTCTTCGTGGGGCATGGGCACACCGGGCACATAATGACGAATGCTGCGGCGGCTGCGAATCGCTTCATACACGTTCATATTTGTTCCTCCCATGAACCAGATCATGCATCCGGTTCTATCACTTTCCTCTTTTTATTATACCTTGCCCGGCCCAAAAAGTCAACCCAGCGGTCTTGACAGGGGCATAATCCCCCCTTTACAATAAAGGAACGACAGGGCCATGTTTTGCGGAGCCCAGGGGGAAAGGAGCCAACTATTGATGGAAAAGATTCTTGTGATCGGCAGTTTAAACTTGGATTATGCCATACGCGTAACGGACATGCCGTTACCCGGCGAAACGATTTTGGGCCACGGAGTCACACTGAGTCCCGGAGGCAAAGGCGGTAACCAGGCCTTTACCATTGGTCGGTTTGGCCGGCAGACGGCCATGATCGGCGCGGTGGGCGATGACGCCGCCGGACAGATGCTGCGGGCAAATTTGCAGCGGGCCGGCGTGGATACCGAAGCCGTGGAGACGCTGCCGGGTGTACCCAGTGGCCAGGCGTTTATTCACATTACCGATAAAGGCGAAAACAGCATTACGGTGATCCCCGGGGCCAATGCCCAGGTAACACCGGACATGATCGACCGGCACCTTGACAAAATGGAAGATTGCGACGCCGTGGTGATGCAACTCGAAGTGCCGCTGCCCGCAGTGATCCACGCTGCCCATCGCGCCCGGGCGCTGGGCAAAACCGTGGTACTGGACCCGGCCCCGGCGGTACCGGATTTGCCCGAAGAGCTGCTCAGCCAGGTGGACATTTTAAAACCCAACGAAACGGAACTGCATATTCTAACAGGCCTGCCCACGGATACGGATGAACAGGTGATTGCGGCGGCCCGCACGCTGCTTACAAAAGGCGTGGGCGTGGTGACAGCATCCCTGGGTGGCCGCGGGGTGATGATGGTTACCCGCGACACGGCCCAGCGCTTTACTCCGCCGCCGGTCAATGTGGTGGACTCCACCGCCGCCGGGGACAGTTTTACCGCCGCCATGGTCAGTTTGTATAACGGGCAGAACCTGCCCGAAAGCCTGCAATTTGCCAACCGGGTGGCCTCTTTGGTGTGCACCCGTCCCGGCGCCCAGGATTCCATTCCTACGGCCGAAGAAATCAGTGCCATGATGCAGGAAAACACCTGATTTTGCCCTTCACATGAAAAAGCGCCGCGAAAAATCGCGGCGCTTTTCTTTATACCATGAGTTTTATTGAGCAGACGTATACCAGCGGATAAGCCGCAAGAAGAATTTGGCGCCCCCATCCAAAACGGAAACCGGAATGGCCTCCCGCGGGGAATGGGCATCGCCCCAGTTATTTTCAAAGTAAAAGGCGCTAAAGCGATACACATGGTCGCACACCCCGTAGAAGTACCGCGCGTCGGTACCGCCCAGCATCAAGCTGGGAGTGGTAATGACGGTGGGGTGGTCTTCTTCACACAGGGAGCGGATCACGTTATACCCAAAGGAACCGGTAGGCGACAGGGGCGATGCCGGGGTACCTTTTACAAGCTGTACGGTAATGCCTTCGGGCATCACGCTCTGGATATGCTGCTGCACGCTTTCCAGTGTATCACCGGGCAGCAGCCGGCAGTTGACGGTGCAAGTTACCCGGGTAGGCAGAATGTTGGCCTGGTCACTACCTTTAATCATGGTGGGAGCCATCGTCGTATGGAACAGCGCCGCCATGGAACGATCCTGGGGCAAAAGTTCGCGAACAATTTCTTCAAAGTGAGCGGGGATATCCCCCAGCAGTTCCTTTTCCCGTTCCGGGCGGGTGCTGTACGGCGCCAGGGTCGACAGGTTTTCCTGCACCACGGGCACAATGCGGTACGGGAACGGATTGGCCCACAACGCCTGTAGAGCCTGTCCCATGCGCACCATGGGGCTTTCGGTCCCGGGGGTGGAGGAATGACCTCCTTCGTCTTCGGCAATCAGGGCAAAATCGGCATACCCCTTTTCGCCCACTACGATGTCGCACACCGGGCGGTCCACCTTTTCACTCTGGCCGTCGCTGCAGCCTCCGCATTCGTCGATGACCATGCCCAGGCGCACGCCCATTTCCTGTAAGGTATCGGCAATCATTTTAGCCGACGGGCCGTCGCCGCCCATCACTTCTTCATTATAGCCATACGCCAAATAGACGTCGGTATCCGGCGTGTAGCCCTGGCGCAGCAGCTCTTCCACCGCTTCCATTTCGGCCATGATGTTGCATTTGGAATCGGTCGTACCACGTCCATACAGCATACCGTTTTCTACCACGGCGGCAAACGGCGGGTGCTCCCATTCCGCTTCATCCCCTACCGGTACCACGTCCTGATGTGCCATAAGTAATAAAGGTTTTTCCTCGGAGCGGCCGGTACCCTTCCAGTGGTACAAGAGCCCTGCACGTCCCACTTTTTGCAGCGATAGATGCTGGTGTAAAAGCGGATAGCTTGTCCGCAAAAAATCGTGCAATTCGTCAAATTTGGAAAAATCCATCAATCGGCTGTCGGGATTTGACACCGTAGGAATGCGCACCATTCCCTGCAAATGGGCTAAACACGCTTCATTTGTAATACTCATAGTATATTCTCCTTTCAGTTATCCTTTTCGTTTCTATTGTATCCCGGCAAAAAGTGCCTTTTTTCGATTGTACCACACTCCTAATGACTGCGCACGAAAAAATCTGGTGGCAAAAACTGTGCGATTTGTCCCATGATGTCGGGGCCGAAACAGGACCCTGGGTTGACTTTTAAGGGAAAGTATTCTACACTAACTTCGGTACATGAATTAGAGAAGGCTAATCGCAGTCCGGAAGTCCCGGAGCGGTGTGGCCTGTGGGAAAAGAAAGGAAGCGATACGCCATGACACTGGACCAGCTGCCCATTGGGCAGGAGGCTGTGATCACCGCTGTGGGCGGAGAAGGCGAGCTGCGTTGCCGGCTACTGGATATGGGACTAATTCCCCGCACTGTCGTCAGCATGCAGAAAGTGGCCCCCATGGGGGACCCGATGGAAATTCGCCTGCGGGGATATGAACTGACCCTGCGGCGGGAAGACGCGGCCAAGATTACGATTGAAAAGCAAAAAGGAGGCCCCGCTGTATGATCTTTGCGCTCATTGGCAACCAGAACTGCGGGAAAACCACGCTGTTTAACCAACTGACGGGTTCGAACCAGCATGTGGGTAACTTCCCCGGGGTGACGGTCGATCAGAAAGTGGGCGAAATCCGCCACGCAGAAAATTGCCGGGTGGCCGACCTGCCGGGGATTTATTCCTTGCGGCCATATACCAGCGAAGAAATTGTGACCCGGGACTTTTTGCTCAATACCCACCCGGATGGGGTCATCAACATTGTGGACGCCACCAATATTGAACGGAACCTGTACTTAACCTTACAGCTACTTGATATGGATATTCCTATGGTACTGGCGCTAAACATGATGGACGAAGTGCGCAATAACGGCGGTTCCATCAACACAAAAGTGATGAGCGAACTATTGGGCATTCCGGTCATCCCTATTTCCGCCGCCAAAGGCGAAGGGGTGGATGATTTAATTGAAGCGGCGGTGCGTACCGCTAAAAACCACACTTGCCCGAAAGTAACCGACTTTTGTTACAAAGGGCCGGTACATCGCTGTGTACATGCCATCTCTCACCAGGTGGAAGACCACGCCATGGCCCAGAAAATCTCCCCTCGATTTGCCGCCATGAAAATTATTGAAGGCGACGAAAAACTGACAAATGCTCTGTCCCTAAGCCAGAACGAACTGGAGCTGATGGAACACAGCATTTTGGAAATGGAGCACGATTGCGGCATGGACCGCAACGCCGCTTTGGCGGATATGCGCTATACGTATATTGAAAACGTAGTACGTCACGCGGTGGTTAAATGTCACGAAAGCCGGGAGCACCGGCGCAGTGTGAAAATTGACAGCGTGCTAACCCACCGGGTGCTGGCCATTCCTCTGTTTTTGCTAATTTTAATGGCCGTGTTTTATTTAACCTTCGAAGTCATTGGCGCTTTTTTGAGCGACTGGCTAAGCTATGGCATCGATGCGCTGACCACGGTATGCGACGGATGGCTGACGGATTACGGCATTAACCCGGTGGTGCACAGCCTGATTATCGACGGCGTGTTCGCCGGGGTAGGTAGCGTGCTGAGTTTTCTGCCGATTATTGTGGTGCTGTTCTTCTTCCTGTCCATTTTGGAAGATTCCGGATACATGGCGCGGGTGGCGTTCGTAATGGACAAATTACTGCGCAAAATCGGACTATCCGGGCGCAGCTTTGTGCCTATGCTGATCGGTTTCGGCTGCACAGTGCCCGCCGTTATGGCCAGCCGTACGCTCTCTAGTGAACGCGACCGGCGCATGACCATTATGCTCACGCCGTTTATCAGCTGTTCCGCTAAAATTCCGATTTACGCGGTGTTTTCGGCGGCGTTCTTCCCCGCCCAGGCGCCACTGGTGATGATCGGGTTGTATGTAACGGGTATCCTTGTGGGTATTTTGATGGCGCTGCTGATGAAAAAGACGGCGTTCCGCGGCAAACCCATGCCGTTTGTCATGGAACTGCCGAACTACCGCCTGCCAAGCCCTCGCAGTGTGCTGTTGCTCATGTGGGAAAAAGCACGGGACTTTTTGCAGCGGGCCTTTACCGTCATTTTCCTTGCTACCGTGATCATTTGGTTCCTGCAAACGTTTGACGCGCGGCTGAATGTAGTCAGTGATAGCGCCGACAGCCTGCTGGCCATGATTGGCCGGTGGATTGCCCCCATTTTTGTACCCCTTGGCTTCTCCGATTGGCGGGTGAGCACCGCGCTAATTAGTGGTTTTACCGCGAAAGAAGCGGTAGTCAGCACCCTGAGTGTGCTCACGGGGGCGGGTACCGCCGAACTGGGCAATGTGCTCACGGGGCTCTTTACCCCCCTGGCGGCTGTCAGCTTCCTGATTTTTACCCTGCTGTATACGCCGTGTGTGGCGGCTATTGCCACGATTAAAAATGAGCTGCATTCCCGCACCAAAGCTTTTGGCGTGGTTGTCATGCAATGTACGGTAGCATGGGTGTGCGCGTGTCTTGTATACCAGATCGGTTGTTTGTTTATGTAAAAAGGAGGTGCCATATGGGCTCTTTGGATATTCTACTGGTGCTGCTGCTCGTTTTATGGGCCGGGTGGGCCATCCGGCACCGTAAAAGCTGCGGTGGGTGCAGCGGAAACTGCAGCGGATGCTGCTCCGGCTGTCCTCACCACTCTTCGTGCAAACAATAATTCCCTACCGGCATAAAGGAACCCCTCCGGGATAACCGGCGGGGTTCCTTTCCGGACAATTATTTGCATGCGCACGCAATTAACGGTAAGTGAAAGGATGATGTTTAATGAAACTGCTGAAATGGCTGTCTGTTTCGGATCGGTACGCCAAAGCCTATCTGGATGAAAAACTGGCCCCTTTGGGACTTAGCAGCAGCCAACACATGTATATCATAAAAATTTGCCGCACACCGGGTATCACCCAGGAAGCGCTGCTGGAGAGTTTATATATTCACCCCAGCAACGTAACCCGTACCATCACAACGTTGGAACGCAGCGGTTTTTTAACCCGACAGCCCTGCGACCATGACCGGCGGACTTGCCGGCTGTACCCTACCGAAAAAGCAGAAAAAGCAGCCCCCGCCATTGAAAAGGCATGCCGCGAAACGGAGGACGCGCTTCTTCAGGCTTTACCGGAAGCCGAACGTGACGCCCTGACCTCTACATTGCGTCTAACAGGGCTCCGGATGGCAGCACTATGCGGTATTCATAAACAGGAGGATGAGTTTGATGTGTGAAAAAAATCCCTTGGGCACCCAGCCGATTTCGAAATTACTGTTAAAATTTGCGATTCCCAGTATCACCGCCACTCTGGTCGGGTCTCTTTATAACATTGTGGATCAGATTTTTATTGGCCAGGGGATTGGATATTTGGGCAACGCCGCTACCAATGTCAGTTACCCGTTTTCCACCATTTGCCTGGCCATTGCCCTCTTGTTGGGAATTGGCAGTGCTTCGCGCTTTTCCCTGAGTCTGGGGCAAGGAGAAAAAGAGCATGCCGCCCGTATTGCCGGAAATGGCGTGGTACTAATGGTGGTTTTTGGAATGGTATACCTCATTTTAGGCGAACTATTTCTCACGCCGCTATTGCAACTATTCGGCAGCACACCGGATGTATTGCCCTACGCCCAGACATACGCCGGGGTGACCATGCTGGGCATGCCGTTTCTCATTGTAACCAACGGTATCAGCGCACTGATCCGTGCCGACGGCCGTCCCACGTATTCCATGGTATGCATGGTCACAGGGGCTGTAATTAACACCATTTTGGACCCCATTTTTATTTTCACTTTCGGTTGGGGCATGTTTGGAGCCGCACTCGCTACTATTTTAGGGCAAATTCTATCGTGCCTGCTAGCCCTGCTATATCTGCCCCGGTTCCGCACCATCCAGCTAACCCCTGGGTGCTTTCGTGGGGCACTGAAGGGGTGTTTACCTACCTTGTATGCCGGTTCCAGTAGCAGCTTAAATCAAGTGGCCATTACAGTGGTACAAATTGTTCTGAATAATTCTTTAACGTATTACGGTGCCTCGTCGGTGTACGGCACGGACATTCCGCTGGCAGCCTGCGGCATTGTGATGAAAACCAACGCCATCTTGCTATCGATCATCGTTGGCATTTCTCAGGGCGTACAGCCCATTATCGGATTTAATTACGGCGCCGGACAGTATACTCGGGTAAAAAAGGCACTGAAAATGGCCATCGGGTGGAACCTGGTTATATCAGCTATTGGATTTTGTTTGTTCCAATTCTGTCCAGCTTTCATTTTGTCGCTATTTGGCAGCGGCGATGCCCTCTATATGGAATTTGCCGTTTTATTTATGCGCACATTCCTATTTATGGTGCTGCTAAACGGCGTGCAACTGCTTTCTTCCAACTTTTTCACCGCCATCGGCCAGGCTCCCAAAGGACTTTTCCTTGCGATGACACGGCAGATTTTCTTTCTGATTCCGCTGCTGCTCCTCTTACCGCTGTGGATGGGGATATTCGGTATATTGGTGGCCGGGCCCTGCGCCGATTTTATTGCATTTGTGGTATCGGTTATTATGGTACGCAAACAGTTTGCCCGTATGCCCGCTGACCGGCAAGCCGATCAAAACGAGACGAAAAAGGCATAAGCTACCCTAGCGGCATTCTTGTGCCGGTTATCATGATTTGTTATACTGTGTCTGGGCCAGAATTCCCATGGGAATATAAAGCGATCACTTGCCTCTTCCTCTTTTCCATCAGATAACCGCCAACAGCGGCAAAACAAACAGTCGGTAAGTAAAGCGAGGACAAACATGGACAAAAGCATGTATTATGGCTATATCGTCAAAGGTGATTTACACGGTGCCATTCGCTATATCCGGCAGTTTCCTCAGCAAAGAGACCTCTATCATCGTTTTATGGCGGTTTTTGAGCAGGAACAGTACATCACGTACCCGATAGACACATCTCTCAATGCCCTATTACGGGCCTACCAGCAATATTATCGGGATGTTTTTTATCTTTGCATCCATAAGAAACAGGCGGCAGACAAGCTAAAGAACCGATTGAAAGCGCTTTGCGGTATGCCCAATGCGAACATCGATCTGTGTGATTTGGAACAAAAAGAGCTGACCCGGATTTTTCGGTACCATGGGCTGCACTTTCTGGGAGGCCAGACGGGCGGTTATTACGGCCCGTATAGTTGGCAAACATCGAAAACAGTGTCATACGAAGTGGAATTGCCCGATGGCATCCAGACGTATGCCGTCAAGCTTTTAGACGGTTTTATCACCCGAAGCTGGATCGATTATTTATCCTTTGGGGAAATCGGCCCCGGTGGATGGGCAGATCGTGACGGTACCATTCATTGCATCCAATCTTCCTGGGACTTTCAAAGCGAGAGCTTTCGCGTTTCCCTTCTAAAGCACGAAGCCCAGCATGCCAGAGATATCCAATCCGGCAAAGAAATGTCATCCGAGGAACTGGAATACCGGGCCAAGCTGGTTGAACTAATCTATTCTAGGGAAAGAAACCTTCTAAAAGAATTCGCCCAAGAGGCCGATCCTATCGATATGGAAAATGGCCATGCCCGGGCCGCCTATCGAATTATGAAAGGATTTTCCGAAATTCTCGGCACGGATGCAGTTGATCCTGCCCGACTGTCCATCGAACAGATTCAGACTGTTGCCACCACCCTATTTGAAAAAAGTCA
>CAJKJS010000041.1 GCA_905200265.1 uncultured Oscillospiraceae bacterium | reverse complement strand
GTTTTTTAAAGCAGGCGGCTGTGTGCGTTATCAGAGTAAATTTAAAGCGAAGCGTTCTTATAATGGTGCGCTTCTTCCAGCATCATATCCTTGACCTTCATCAGGCGGATCTGGGTACTGCGCTCGTTTTCATCCAGTTTCATGGTGATATATTTAATGCTTTCCTGAGTTTGGGGGATCACCACGTGTTCCAGCGCGTTTACACGGCGGCGGGTCTTTTCGATTTCCGCGGCCATCAGCTGGCAGGATTTTTCCACTTCAGCCAGCCGCAACAGATCCGGCAGGCACTGTGCTAACGATTGTACGGCGTCATCCAAATCGCTGGACGTAAACGCAAAGCCATAACTGAACATATCGTTCGTGTCGGGTGTGCGGGTTGTCACATCAAAAACGGGCACTTCCACGCTCATCACATTGCGTACGCCGGTTTCAATTTGGATTTCCTGTTTGGGGGCCAGCATGGCCGTGTTCAGGGCTTCTTCCTGCATGCCGGCGCGGGCCAGCATAAAATTCTGGTTCGCACTGTGCAAGGCCTTTTCGGTCTTTTCGCGCAGGGCCTTGTTTTCCCGCACCAGTTCCAAAAATTGGCGCATCAGTTCGTCCCGCTTATCCTTGAGCAGTTTGTGTCCCCGCAGAGCCGTCTGCAATTTGCGTTTCAGCCGGGTGAGCTCCATACGGGTAGGGTTTACATGAGTGGCGGCCACGGGCATTCACCTCTTTTCAAAAGCCGGGCGGCATTAGGCCCCGTAGTATTGATCCAAGTATTCGTCTTTAATACGTTTCAGTTCGCTGCGCGGCAGAATCGAAAGAAGTTTCCAGCCAATGGCTAAGGTTTCTTCAATATCCCGGTTGGTTTCGTATCCCTGGGATACATACTCGTTTTCAAACGCATCGGCAAATTTGGCGTACAGTTTATCAATGTCCGTCAAAGCGGCTTCACCCAGCACCGTCATGAGTTCTTTCGCTTGTTTACCGGTGGCATAGGCGGCGAACAGCTGGTTCATGGTGTTGGCATGGTCCGCCCGCGTTTTGCCTTCCCCAATCCCCTTATCTTTCAGACGCGACAGGCTGGGCAATACGTCGATAGGGGGCGTAATGCCTTTGCGGTACAGTTCCCGGCTGAGGATGATCTGGCCTTCGGTGATATACCCGGTCAGGTCGGGGATGGGGTGGGTTTTGTCGTCTTCCGGCATGGTCAAAATGGGGATCAGGGTAATGGAGCCGTTTTTCCCCTTCTGGCGGCCGGCCCGTTCATACAAAGATGCCAGGTCCGTGTACATATACCCGGGGTAGCCACGGCGGCCAGGTACTTCTTTCCGGGCGGCGGATACTTCACGCAGGGCATCGGCGTAGTTGGTAATGTCAGTCAGAATGACCAGCACGTGCATGTTCTTTTCAAAAGCCAGGTATTCCGCAGCCGTTAAGGCCATGCGAGGCGTGGCGATTCGTTCAATGGCCGGGTCATTAGCCAGGTTGATAAACGTGACCGTGCGGTCAATGGCGCCGGTTTTTCGGAAACTTTCGATAAAGAAGTTGGATTCTTCAAACGTAATCCCAATGGCGGCAAACACGACCACAAAGGGGTCGTTGGTGCCGCGTACTTTGGCCTGCCGGGCAATCTGCGCCGCCAAATTGGCGTGGGGCAGACCGCTGGCCGAAAAGATGGGAAGCTTTTGGCCACGAACCAGAGTGTTCAGACCGTCAATGGCCGACACGCCCGTTTGAATGAATTCCTGGGGGTAGTTGCGGGCCGCCGGGTTCATGGGCAGGCCGTTGATATCCAGCCGCTTTTCCGGCAAAATCTCGGGTCCGCCGTCAATGGGGCGCCCTAGGCCGTCAAACACCCGGCCGAGCATGTCTTCCGACACGCCCAGTTCCATGCTGCGTCCCAGAAAACGCACTTTGCTGTCTGTCAGGTTAATGCCGGTGGAGCTTTCGAACAGCTGGACCAGCGCATCGCCGCCGTTAATTTCCAGCACTTTGCAGCGGCGGGTTTCGCCGTTGCTCAGTTCAATTTCGCCCAGTTCATTATACGATACATGTTCCACATGGCGCACCAGCATCAGAGGACCGGCGATTTCCTGTATGGTACGGTATTCCTTTGGCATCAGAACTCCTCCTTTTGCCGTGCTTGTTCGATTTGGTCGGAAAGTTCCCGCCCGATTTGATCATATTCTGCCTGCAAACGGTCATCGGGCACATACTTAAACCGGCCGATTTTTTCCCGTACAGGTAGTTTCACGAGATCGTCCACCGACACGCCCTGTGCCAGCGCTTTGACGCCTTCGTCATAAAATAGCAGGGTTAGCTGCATCATCATGCGCTGCTTTTCAAGAGGCGTGTAGGTATCCACTTCGTGGAAGGCGTCTTGGTGCAAGAAGTCTTCGCGAATGGAGCGGGCTGCTTCCAGCTTTAACCGGTCAGGTGCCGACAGGGCGTCCATACCTACCAACTGAACAATTTCTTGCAGTTCCGCTTCTTCCTGCAACAGCCGCATCAGTCTCGCCCGCAGATTCATCCAGTCATCCCCGGCGTTCTGATTAAACCAGTCGCCCATGGAATCGACATAAAGGGAATAACTATTCAGCCAGTTGATGGCGGGGAAATGACGTTTATAAGCAAGCTGGGAATCAAGGCTCCAGAACACTTTGACAATACGAAGGGTGGCCTGGGAAACGGGTTCCGAAATATCACCGCCGGGAGGCGACACAGCGCCGATAACCGACAAAGCGCCTTCCCGCCCATCGCTGCCAAGGGCCACCACATGGCCCGCCCGTTCATAGAACTGCGCCAGGCGGCTGCCCAGGTACGCGGGATAGCCTTCTTCGCCGGGCATTTCTTCCAACCGGCCGGACATTTCCCGCAGCGCTTCGGCCCAACGGGAGGTGGAGTCGGCCATGAGGGCCACCGAATAGCCCATATCGCGGAAGTATTCGGCAATGGTAATACCGGTATAAATCGAAGCTTCCCGGGCGGCTACGGGCATATCGGAGGTGTTGGCGATGAGCACCGTGCGTTTCATCAGGGAATAACCGGTTTTGGGGTCAATCAATTCGGGAAATTCGTTGAGTACGTCGGTCATTTCGTTGCCGCGTTCCCCGCAGCCGATATACACCACGATATCCGCTTCGGCCCATTTGGCCAGCTGGTGCTGCACCACGGTTTTGCCGCTGCCGAAGGGGCCGGGCACGGCAGCTACGCCGCCTTTGGCAATGGGGAACAGGGTATCGATGACCCGCTGCCCGGTAATCAGAGGTTTATCGGGGGCCAGTTTACGCTGGTACGGACGGCCCCGGCGTACAGGCCAGCGCTGCATGAGCGTTAGCTCCATGGTGCCGCCGTTACTCAGGGCCAGCTTGCCCACCGGATCGGTTACGGTATAATCCCCTTCCTCAATGGAAGTGATGGTGCCAAACACATCGGGGGGAACCATGATCTTTTGGGTGACAACTTCCGTTTCCTGCACGGTACCAAGCACATCGCCGCCGCGCACCGTGTCGCCGGGTTTCACACAGGGGACAAAATGCCAAGAGAGTTCCCGTTTCAGAGACGGTACTTCGACGCCCCGCTGCAAGTTATTGCCCGAAATTTTCATAATATCGTCCAGCGGACGCTGAATCCCGTCGTAAATGCTGCCGATCAGGCCGGGCCCCAGTTCTACGCTCATGGGTGCGCCGGTGCTTTCCACGGGTTCCCCCGGCCCCAGGCCGGACGTTTCTTCGTACACCTGAATGGAAGCCTCATCGCCGTGCATTTCAATAATTTCACCGATTAACCGCTGGCGGCTTACGCGTACCACGTCAAACATGTTGGCATCGCGCATACCTTCTGCAATTACCAGCGGACCGGCCACTTTTTTGATGGTGCCACTGCTCATAGTCAAAACCATGATCCGCTTTCCTCCCCGAAGGGTGGCAAAGGATTCTTCCTTTCTTTCGAACTTTTGTCACAAAATCGGTGAGCGGCTAGTCTTAGCCGTTCTTGTCATTAAAGATAATATCGGAGCCGACGGCCTGTTCCACCGAACGCTTTACATGGCGCAGCCCCAGCCCCGTATTGCCGCTAACCCCCGGAATGGGGATGATGGCGGGCAGCGGAGCCGTACGATACCGGGCAATTTCACTTTCCAGTGTTTCGGCCAGCGCTTCGGTGATATAAATCACCGCATAGCTGTCTTCGCACAAACGCCGGAACAGGTGGGCCGTCTCGCTGGGGTCATCTTTCACCGGCCACACGTCCAGCCCCAGAGCTGCGAACCCGTAAATGCTGTCGTAGTCTCCGATTACAGCTGCTTTATACATATAGTTCCCTCAGTCTTTCCTGGATGAGACGGTCATCCATGTGGTGACGTTTCCCGGCAAGCAAAACCCGCACATTGCTCATTTCGTTCTGCCGCGCCAAGATATAGGCGATCAGCGGCCCTAAGGAAAAGGCCTCGTATTTTTGGGTACGGATCAGTTCCATCAGCCGGTCGTCGCACCATTTTTCAAACCGGGTCATCGATTCCCGCAGGGCTTCGGCTGCTTCGGCATACGGCGTAAAGGACAAGTACGAAAGGAAATCGTCCCGCCCCTTTAAAGCCGCTGTACACAGTGACTCCAGCGAGAGCGTGCGGCAGGGGGTCAACGCTTCCAGTAAAAACGTACGGTTTTTGCCCGTCTTTTGGCAGCGTACCGCTACACGGATATTCGCAAGAGCGGTGACCATTTCGGCATAGTCCGATAGCAGCGGACAGTCGCTCTCCTTACCAGCCTGTTGAATGGCAAAGAGGCACGCCCGGTCCAGTATCACATCACACCGCTGTCCGTCCCGGTTTTGCAGCAGGACCTGCGCCGCTTGGCGGCCCGGTTCCGACAAAAACGGGGGCAGAAGCGAAAAGTCGTTTTTCTCCACCGCTTCCTGCATCAGAGCGGGGTCCACGGTGCCGCCGGCCATATAAATATGGGGCGGGGATGTTTTCGTCAGCACGCTTTTGATGGCTGCTTTTAGGTTGTTAAAATCTGCCGGCAACCGCAGCACGTTAAAGACCGTCAGGTCGGGAACCAATTCCCCGGCAAATTGCCACAAACGGGTGTTTTCTTCGAGCAGAAGGTCTTCGGCCGAAAGGGACACACCGGCTTCTTTTCCCCAACCCTTATCCTGCAACGTGCGCAGGCACTCTTCTTCGGTTTTGCACTGCATCAGCCGGTCAAAATCCAGGCGGGTGAGTAAATCCGTTTCCCGGCAGCGCACCCGCGAAACGGCATAGGTATACGTTTCTTTCATCCGGCCATTCTCCTTTCTTTCCTTTCCATCGTACATAGAGGGGTATTAGACAAACAGCATTTGCTGCACCGTATCCTGCAGCACTTCGTATTGTGCACGGAACAGCGCGCGGAACGTACAGTTTTCTTCAATGCCCTGGTACAAAAGGAAAAAGCCATCCTGGGCCTGCAAATCCGGCTGCGGCCGCAGGGTAAGGGAAGCGCCCCTGGGCAGGGCCGCTTTTACCTGCTGCATGAAGTCTTTCGGAAGCCGCGTCATATCTTTGGGCCCGAGGACCAGCACTCCGTCGCCGGGTTGCGCATAGCGGTGCATCAACCGGTACAAAACGGAAAAATACTCGTCGTCCGGCAGTTGGCACAGGGTGTCCTGGGCCTTTTCAATCATTTGCTGAATAATCGTTTGTTTTTGCATCAGCATATCCCGGCGGCGGGCAAGGCCGGCGGCCGAATCGGCCCGGGTTTTCGCGTCTTCCTGCAAACGGGTTTTACGCAGTTCCGATTCCCGGCGCAGCTTTTCTTCCTGCTTTTTCGCCTCTTGTTCTATTTCACTGGCCTTTTGCCGGTATTCCTGCCGGATTGTCTCACAGGTTTCAAGGGTTTCCTGTTCAATGGCGTGCAAAATCGTGTCTAAACCTGTCATGCAAGAGCACACCTCCTCCTGGTGATCACAGAGCGATGTTGCCAATGTTGGCCACGCACAGGATGGAGATCAGCAGCGCCAGCACGGCGTAGGTTTCAACCATGGCGGGGAAGATCATGGCTTTGGCGAACTGGTCGGGGCGCTTTGCCAGCATTTGAATGCCGGAAACCGAAGCTTTGGCCTGCCATTTGGCGGAAACCAGGCCGGCAAAGCCCATCAGAGAACCGGCAAACAGATACATCAGCCCCTGGGCAAACGAAACGTCCACCGGGCTACCCAGCACGCCGATGTTCGACAGCGTCAAAAACGCAATCAGCAGGCCGTAAATACCCTGAGTACCGGGCAGCAGCTGCATGATCAGCACTTTCCCGAATTTACCCGGATCTTCCGTGACGACACCGGCAGCGGCTTGACCCGCCATGCCAACGCCGGTAGCCGAACCAATCCCGGCCAGCAAAGCGGCCAGTACAGCACCCAAAACAGCAAGGGGCAGACCCAAAGTGTTGATATCCATAGTTAATGTTCCTCCTTAATGGTGAAAAATTGGGTTTTGAGTGAAAAGGGGGAGAATTTTTGTCCGCCGCCCTCATAAAACTTGCCAAAGAATTCGACGTATTGCAGACGGTTGGTGTGCACATAGGCCCCCATCAGGTTGATGGCAATGTTCAGGCTGTGGCCAATCACAAATACCACCAAGAAGAAGATAGCGCCCACAATGCCGCCACCCGCCATGGCGCCCATCTGGTTAAACACACTGGCGATAACGCCCGTCGCCAGACCCAGCGCCAGCAGCCGGGAATAGGACAGAATGTCGCTCAGCCAGCTGGAAATACCATAAAGGCCGTATAAGCCCTTGAGCAGCCGTTTGCCAAAACTGCGGCTGGACCGGCCGGCGGTGGCGACAATCCCCACAGCACCGATCACGGCCAGAATGGCGCCTACATTGCCTACTGTGGTAGGTAACATGAACGATAACGTCAGCATGCTGGTGACCAGCGGGGTCGAGAGCATATAAATAATCAGCCCGCCGACCAGTAAATACCAGAATACCACGTCGTAAATGGCGTCAAGCCATTTTTTCTGTTTGATTAGCTGATAGAACTGTACGCCCAGTCCGGTAAACAGGTGAATGACGCCCAGCAGCAGCGAAAAGACCAGAAGCAGCATGGGGTTATTTACGGGGTTAAACCATACGGGTTCCAAGGTGAAATCGGAATGGAAAAAAGTCTGAGCGATCACCGTGACTGCATCGCCAAAGTACCCGCCAAACATCACACCCCAGAACATGGTGGAAATGCCGCTGTACAAAAACATCGTCAGGGATTTTTTCATGCCGCTTTCCATGGTGTGGCGGCATTTGTGCAAGACAATCCCGCACCCCAGTACCATAATCAGTCCGTAACAGGCGTCGGAGAGCATCATGCCAAACAGCACATAGTAGAAAATCGCCATAACGGAACAGGGGTCCACTTCGCCCCGTGCCGGCAGGGCATAGCCTTCCAGGACCGGCTCCACCGGAGAAGAAAAGCGGCCGTTTTGCAAACGAACGGGCACATCCTCTTTTTCATCGGGGGTAAACAGTTCCACAAAAGCGCCATAGGACCCTTCCAGCTCCGCTTTCAGGGGCGGCGCATCTTTTTCGGCGATATAGCCGGTGATGACAAACGTGTGGCGGCTTTGCATCAGTTGCCCCAGTACGGCGTACTTTTCGGTACGCATGATAAAGTAATCGCTCAAAAACCGGAAATCGTCAGTTTTGAAAGCAAACGAAAGGATTTCCTTTTCGTCCTGCCGGATGATCGCCTCAGCTTCCTTAATGCGGGCTTGCAACAGGTCGCGGCGCTCCTGCGGGGGCACCTTCGAAGGATTGGCCGGGTAGGAAAATCCCAGGGAACGCAATGCGTTTTCCATCGTTTCGCCCTGGCATTTCCGGCACATGAGGAATACGCAGGTTTGCTGGTTTTGGCAGCTGATGATTTCGCAAACCGGCACGTCCAGATTGGGATTCTGTTGTGCCAGCGCCTGTTTTAACGCTTCTTCGGTCCATTCCTGGGGGAATGAGCCGATAAACACCCTTGTACTACGGGTTTCTTTCACCCGCATGGAAACATCCAGTCCGTACCATGGTACCAGGGCGTCGAGCTGGGTTTGCAGCCGGGTGATTTCCGCCCGCTGATCTGTAATCTCTTTTTTCAGCAGCACAATGCGGGAAGCGGATTTGAGCACTTCGTCCTGCTTTTGTACGCCCTGTTCATATTGCTCCAGCGTAAGGGGACGGCGGCCTTCCAGTTTTTTTAGGAGTCCGCCTTTTTCCGGCGCCAGTTCCAAAACAGCGGCTAAGGCCTGCTGAGCTGTCATCGCGCTTTTTTCGAACGTATGCTGGGCCGTTGCGGTGTCCATTTTTTCAAAAACCGGACTGTCCGTTTTGGAGTCGGTAATTTGAACGGCTCCGCGCCGCTGCAAAAGCTCCAAAATGGCTTTGCGGTTTTGTTTCAGTGCGTAAATCCGAATATGCTGCATCGGCAGCACCGCCATAGGATCAACCTCCTTTTTTCGGATTTTCAGTGGTTTTCCCGTTTTATGGGAAAACCGGAAAACGGCGGCCTTTTACTCCACCACAAGGTGAATCAGGGCACGCACGACTTCGTCTTGTTTTTTCAGGCTTTTTTCTTGTAAGGCTATTTTTTTCGTTTCCGTTTCTTTTCTTTCCTGCGCCAGCAGCTTGGCGGTTTCCTCCTCTGCCTGCTTTTGGGCGTCTTTTTCTTCCTGCATCAGTGTCTCTTTCAGTGACTTGAGCCGGGTTTCACTATCGTGCCTGGTTTTTTCCAGCAGCTGCTGACCTTCTTCTTTAGCAGATAGCAACTTCTTTTGGGCGGCTTCTTCCGCCTGGCGGACAGCCTCCAGTGCATTGGATGCCAATCCGGTCACCCCCTGTCCTTTTTCAGAATTTTGCGGATGGTTTCAGTCTTTGCTTGAAGCATTTTAAAACAATGTTTTAACTTTTTTATTATAAACGACTGTTCCCTGGCTTGTCAAAGAAAATAAGGGCAAGTTCACTAAAAATTTAAAATCAGTCCCCGCCCCTCTGTGTAG
>CAJKJS010000040.1 GCA_905200265.1 uncultured Oscillospiraceae bacterium | reverse complement strand
GTTCCGGAATACCTGCAAACATGTTCTCCGGCAGCGGGGCCATAAAATGTAGCACGGCCCGAGGAGTATCGCCGTATTTGATTTCATTGATAATGGCTGTTGTGGGCACGGCATAAGCCGGCAAAATTTCCTCTCCCAAAAACGCATTGATAAATGTGCTCTTGCCGTTTTTGAAGTTACCCATCACCATGATTTTAAAGGTTTCCGACGAGATCTTTTTTTGTAGCCGCTCCAAGGATTGGACGTGGTTTTCCATATGCAGAATCTGAACCTGACCGGATGTTTCCCCAATAATATCCACCAGGCGCTTCTGCCGGACGGCATAGTCCCTGAGTTGTTCGTTCGTCATGCTGTTTTGTCCCTCCTCATTTTCCCCCGGAGATCATTCTACCCCGATAGCTGCAAGCTTTTCGACTTTTTGCCGGATGGCTTGTACCTTTTTGGGGTCCTCGCCTTCCTGCTGAGCCTTTTCCATAGCTTCACATTGGGCTTTTGCCCAGTTTTGGCAGGCCTGCTGCATGTTTTTAATTGCAGACCGGTACGTTTCCCGCACGTTATTTTCCACGGTTTCTACACAACGGCTGAAAACCCCCGGCAAATCCGTGCGAATGGTCTGCCCCAAACGGGCACGCTGTTCTTCTACACGGCGGTTCATGAACAGTTCCGATACAATACCGCCGCCAATACCTACGGCCATGCCCAGCGGCGACAAGCCCATCATGCCAAAAACCAGGTACCCGGCGACCGTCACCACGCCGGTTCCCACCCGGGAAATCATCCGGGCACTGTGCATATCTTCCAGCGGCAATTCCGTTTGGCTGCGAGCGCCGCGGAATACTCCTTTGTCGGCCATGCGCTGGTTTTGCGGCGGCACAATTGCTTTGTATTTTTCCTGCAACACGTGATTCAGCCAGTTAAGATCCCTTGTATAGAACGACTGCAGGTTGTTTTCCAGAGCATTGCCCAGCGCAATCATTTCCATTTTCATGCGGTAAGGATAATCCCGTTCCCACCAATCCTTCGGATTGCCGGTATGCGACAATTCCAGGGTGAGTTTCTCAATAACATCCTGCTGGCGTTCTTCCGTCATTTCCCGAATCCAGGCAAAATTCTGGTTACAGCGATTGAGCATTTCGATTTCCAGCTGATCCCATTGAATTTGAGAATTCCCCATCAGCTGGCGCTTTTTCTGTTCCACTTTATCCCGGCGGGCTTCCCTGTTTTCTTCCAGTACTTCCAACTGACAAGAATAAATCCCTGACAATTCACCGGCTATTTCAGACAGCAAGCCCTGGGCGCGCTGGCGTTTAAGTGCCATATGGTCCGATTCCCGCAGCCAGGTAATCAGCTGGTTCCAAATCGCCTCTGGCCCCGCTTTTTCTTCCCAACCAGGTACAAGTTCACTTTCAGACAGAAAGAGCGGCAGTCCTTCCTGTAAGCTGTCAAGTCTTGCCTGCACGCTGCGAATAACCGTCTCGCGCTCTTTTTCACTGAGTAAATCAAGTTTTGTGAGTACAACCAGAATACGGGGGACTTTTTTCGTCAATATCCCCTCTTGCAAAAAACGCAGTTCCGATTCACTCACCGGCGCCACTGCCGCAATGGCCAAAATGGCACAGTCACTGCCTGACAAAGCTTGTTCGGCCATCGACAAGTCGCCCTTTACCTGGGAATTGGTACCGGGGGTATCGAGTAGTGCCAACTCATTTTCTTGCAAAACCGGCAATGTCTGACGCAAAATCAGTTCCCCTTTTGCTTTGCCATCCCAGCCGATTTCTTCTTCCAATGTATCCCACGTTTCCGGCTTGACGGAATAACGGGTTTCGCCGCCCGGCCTTTTCCAAATAAGTTCTTCCCGACGTCCACCTTCCACCCGAATGGGTAACAGCGTAGACGGCAGGGCACTAACAGGGATAACGTCCCGGCCCAATAATTTATTCACCAGCGTGCTTTTCCCACGGTTGAATTCGCCCACTACCGCCACGGTAAACCGGGCGTTTTGCAGGTACTCGCGCAGTTCCATAAGCTGTTTGTGTATTTCCGGACGGCCGGTTTCCCGGCTGCAGGCATCCAAAAACGCCATGTCCTGCAGCAATTTTTCATCCCGTACACGAAGCCGCACCGGTTCAGCCTTTTCTACACTCTTTTCCACATGGGAATCGGGCTCTTTCTGCATAGCCGTTTTCTCTTCTGTGCCCCGGTCCGGCTGCTGATCCGAGACAACAGGGCCCGCCGAAGCGGGCCTTGCAAAGAAGTCCTTATTTTTCAGAAACATGTAACATGCTCACTTTCTCAAAAAACGTTCACAGAACTGGGAAGACGCCGCCCGGTAGTAGGGATAAAGTCCGGGTTCGGCCAGCAGCGTAAACAGCCGTGCTAGCTCATCTTCATCTTCCTGCGTAAAGGCTTCGCCGCCTCCCAGGAAAGCAATGAGAGCATTGAGCTTCTCATAATACCGTTCTTTTTCCGCCATATAGGCTTCGCGGTCCAAATGGCGAATGGCTTCATGCCGGAACAGTCCCGCAGGTTTATCAAACTCTACCCCCGTGAACCGGCGGCTCAGGCGCAGCGTTTCAAACGTAACCAGCCGGGCATTGGGATATTCAAACGAAGCAATGATTTCCGGCGGCATCAGCAGGGTCTTATCTTCGGGACGCAGAATAGACCGGTAAAAGAACAGCGTCACCAGCAGTCGGTCATCGGCAATTTCCAACATAGGCAGGCTTTTTCCCAACCCCATCGGCACGCTGCTGCGCACGACATGACCCGTATTGACGTTTTTCAAGAATTCCTGAATGGTAACCATAACTATCTTCCTTTCATTCATGACTCACAAAATCAGGCGTATGCTTCCACATAGTAAAAGTTACTGTCTTCCCAAGCATCCATAAACTGGGAAGCCGGTACCATGATCGCATGGCCGTCCTGCGTACCGGAGTCATTGATAATGACCATGGGTTCTTCACCGGAGTAATCAATACCGATTACTTCTACCGCGTGGTTCGGGTCATTGGGTGCATACGTGTCGGTATTGCCATACCAAACTTCGTTGCCATCGATAGCCACCACGGCACGGCCGCCCCGTTCTAAACATTCTTGCAGATCCTGCAAATCGCCGCCAAAGCCCTTTTCCGTGTCGGCCCCCAGGTAATTGAGGATTTTGTCCATGTCTTCCATGGTGGTGCCGGAACCGCTGTACCAGCCGTTTTCATAAGCCACATCGATCATTTCCTGCGGATCAATGTCCTGACCGGTCATGGCCTCATAGGCCATAACCTGGGCATAAATGGCACAAGGACCGCTTTCGCCCTGGTATTCCCAATACTGTTCGTCGGAAGTGGGCGTTCCCACGACCTGGTCCATATTGGTGTCGTTCGGGTCAAACTGTTCGTATCCGGCAGAAAATCCTTCCCCTTCACCGGGATCGGGGGTATACGGTACTTCCGGCGTCGAGAAGCTGGCCCATTCATCGGCGGTATACAGCTGCGTTGTTTCCATAATGCCGTCACCATCCGTATCCTGTCCATAGAACACGGAATCCATCTGTCCGTCACCGTCCCAGTCGATAGCCGAAGCGGATTCGCTGTAGTCCGCATATCCGTCGCCATCGGTATCTACATGCACGGCCGTGTAGTCGACGAAGCCATCCCCGTCCAAATCCAGCGACGTCATTTTGGTATCATAAACTCCGTCACCGTTGGTATCCTGATAGGCAAACACCGTATCCGTCATACCATCGCCATTGAAATCATACTCTTCGACCTGCGGCTGTGCAGACGATGCTACCAAATCATCGGCATCTTGGCCTTGGGTGTAAGTATCCGGGTCAAAATTCCAACTTGTCATGAGTAATACCCTCCTTGGTGGTTTTCATTTGATGACTTGATTATAACGAAGCCCCGGAAAAAGCGCTATCCTTTTCACCATTTTGAACCGGAAAAAGGCATTTTTGGACGCTTTCGTCATCATTTGCATGGAAAAACGCTTCATTGATCGGTTTGTAATACCGTTTGCTGATATCCACTACCTGCCCGTCCCGCAGTTTTAACCGCCGCATAGTCTTGTCGAGCTCTTCTATGTGTTCCATGTTCACTAAGTAGCTTTGGTGACACCGCAGGAACCCTCTTGGTTTCAGGTTTTCTTCCACCGTATCGAGCGTTGCCGTAAAAGCCACCAAATCTTCCGGCCGCCGGGTATGTACTACTACCTGGCGCCGCTGGCTTTCTAAATATAGGATCTCGCGATACGGGATACGGACACAGCGGTTTTTCGTCTGTACGCAAAAACAGGCTTCTCTCCGCTTTTTTATATAATGCAGGCACGCCTGTAACGCATCCCCAGCGCCAACCTTATCATTCGGCAACCAGGCCGCCGGTTTATACCGCAAATAATGTCCCAGTTCTTGTACCGGCGTATCCAGCAAAATAGCTTCCGGTCCCTCTTGCTGCAACCACTCTTCCGCATCCGGTACACCTGTATACAGGCAGATAATATCAAACCGGCTGTTTTCCACATCTTTCCGGAACGTATTCACGTTTTGCACCGTATACACTTTTCCAACCACACGATGCTGGCGCATGGCTCCAAGAAGCTGTACGGCCGCCGTTTGCTGCCGCTTTTCGTCCGTATGGTACACCGCCACTATGAGCATGCCGATCGATTCCCCCTCATGTCTTACCGGCTGGGCCGGTTTTGGTAATATGTATTATTATACCTGATTTACCCCTTACTTTTTTTGACAAATAAGAAGATTATCCCACTAATTTCGTCGAAGTCTGAAGAAAAAAGTCCACGAAGAGTTTCCTCGCGGACTTTTTTTCAGAGAAAACGATTTCTTATTCTTCTTCGCGGATAATAAGGTCCGTGAAACAGAAGCGGTTGCAGTCAACCAATCCGCGGTTTGTCAGCCGCAGTTCCGGCAGACACGCCAGAGCGATCAGAGCCATGGTCATAAACGGCGAAGGCATGGTGCAGCCGATGGCTTCCCAGGCTTCTTCCAGTTTTTCGACCTTTTTACTCATTTCTTCCACCGGCAGATCGTTCATCAGCCCGGCAATGGGCAGCGGCACGCATCCCAGTACCTGCCCATCGGCTACGGCTACCATACCGCCGCCACACTCAATAAGGGTGTTCGCCGCCAGAGCCATGTCGTCATCGTTGACGCCGATAACCATGAGGTTATGAGCATCATGAGCCACAGTAGAAGCAATAGCGCCCCTCTTAATGCCAAAGCCCTTAACAAAACCGTATCCTACTTTACCGGTTTCGTGGTGCCGTTCAAATACCGCGGTTTTCAGCACATCCTGGGATACATCCGATTCCAGGCAACCGTCTTTGACTTCCAGCGTAACTTCTCTGTCATAGGAACCTACTCGGGCCGGAATCACTTCAATGGCATGCACAACGGCACGCTTGCCGGAAGCTGCTACGCGGAAAGAATCCGGCGTAACGGCATCTTTCAGGTGCATGGTGTGGGTGGCCCATTCGGGGTACGTATACGGCGCCATGGGAGCGAGCATGCTTCCATTTTCCGCCACAACCTGCCCATTGATCAGCACCTGGGTAATATCGATTTGCGTAAGATCTGTAAACAAAACCATATCGGCGCACTTACCCGGCGTAACAGAGCCGAGTTCGTGATCCATCTGGAAGCACTGGGCACAGTTAATGGTGACCATCTGAATCGCCGTAACGGGGTCGATTCCCTCTTCAATAGCGCGGCGCACAATATGATCCAGATGTCCCTGGGCCATCAGCGTATGGGGATGGGTGTCATCACTAATCAGCACCGCAAAGCGGGTATCTACTTCGTGGCGGGTGATGCTCTTTGCCACTTCGTGCAGGTCGTGCCATGCGGAACCTTCCCGCAGCATGGCATACATGCCAAGACGCATTTTTTGCAGGGCATCTTCTTCCCGGGTGGATTCATGGCAGCAGCGTACACCGCTGGCAATATAAGCATTCAGGCCCATTCCTGTTTCAGGCATGGAATAGTGCCCGGTGATAATTTTCCCAGCTTTGAGTGTTTCACCGTTGATCCCGTGGGCATGTTCGGTGGAACCTAAAATGCCGGGGAAGTTCATCATTTCGCCCAATCCCACGGTGCAATCCCAGTCCATGGTTTCGGCCACTTCTTTGGGACCAACGAAAGAACCCGTATCTTCAAACCCGGGCACAGCCGGTACACAACTGGGAGTGGTCAGCATGGCTTTCAGCGGCGTACGGGCCGCATCGTCCATCATGCACTTTACGCCTTCAAGTCCTAATACGTTGCAGATTTCGTGGGGGTCCATATAAATGCCCACAGTGCCATGGGGGATAACCGCTTTGGCATATTCGCCTACCCCCAGCATGGAGGATTCCACATGGATGTGCCCATCAAGGAAACCGGGGGCCAGGTATTGGCCATTCGCTTCAATGACCTTCGTACCCTCACCCACACAGTGGGACGCATCCCCCACCAGAGCAATACGACCGGCCGCAATGGCTACGTCCGTATTTTCCTGCACTTCATGGGTGCACACGTTGACAAGTTTGGCTCCTTTAATGACGATATCTGCCGGACGGCGTCCCATGGCCACGTCACACAGCGTACGGCTAACTTCCCACAAGGGGGAAGCACAAAAATGATTAATCATAAAATGCCTCCTTTTGTCCTTTATGTGATTTGCTACTTATGCTGCCCTCCAGCAACTTTGCAACTTCTTCAAGCACTTGTCCCACCGGTTCAGAAAACAACAGATCCGCTTTCTTGTCCGCGGGGGTAGGCGTGCGGTTGATCACTACCATATGGCGGCCGGAAAAGGCCTGCAGCAGCCCTGCTGCCGGGTACACCGTTAAACTGGTACCCGCCACGATAAGTAAATCCGCCTTCGCGATATCCCGTACGGCACCGTTGAGTACCGATTCCGACAGTCCTTCTTCGTACAGCACCACATCGGGCTTTACGATTCCCCCGCATGCACACCGAGGCACCCCCTGGCTTTCCTGTATAAAGCTGAGCGGATATTCTTTGCCGCAGTGCATACAAAAATTGCGGTGCACGCTGCCATGAAGTTCCCATACACGGCGACTGCCGGCCATCTGATGCAGCCCGTCAATATTCTGGGTTACTACGCAAACACTTCTGCCCTGCTTTTCCCACGCCGCCAGGGCTTTGTGGGCCGCATTGGGCCGGGCACCGGGGGCAATCATTTTCTTTCGGTAGAAGTCGAAAAACTCCCGGGGGTGAGCATCAAAAAATGTGCGGCTGAGCATAACTTCCGGCGGATAGGCAAACTTTTGGCGGTACAGCCCGTTTTCACTGCGAAAATCAGGAATGCCGCTTTCGGTAGAAACACCGGCGCCACCGAAAAAGACCCATTGGGGACTTTCCTCGATCCACCGGGCCAGTTGTTCTTTCGGTCCCATGGGCGCCACTTCCTCTCTTTCATCTATTATACACAAATGTTGTCCACCGGGCAAGGAAAACGTCCTTTTACTTTTCATGAAGGGAGAGGTTTGGCTCCGGTAGATAGCGGCTGCGGTATTGACGGGGCGATAGGCCTGTCATCTTTTTGAAAAATTTACTGAAATAGTATTCGTCGCCAATGCCTGTGTTGCCAGCAATTTCCGATGAACGCATGGTGGTTGTAGCCAAAAACTCCTTGGCATGGTTTAGCCGCACCGCCGACAAATAGTGGAAAATCGTGCTGCCGGTCACCTGCCGGAATACCCGATTCAGGTAATCAAAATTCACAGCAAAACGGATTTCGATTTCCTGGGACGTAATTTTGTTGGGGTATTCGCTATGTAGATACTGGACCACCTGCTGAATCTTTTCCGCCATTTCCGGCGTACAGGCGGCGTGCTGTTGCAAAATTTTATCCGCTTGGGAACGAGAGAGCTCCATCAGACTTTCCAGCAGTTTACACGAACCAATACACCGATGGTTTTCCGTGTGCAGCCGGGTATGCTGCACCGCTTCTTCCAAAAGCCCGTACACCCGCAGACGCACCGCGGGGTCTTCCACCATGGCGTATTTTTCCAGGAAACACTCTGCCTGGGCATAATCACTTTCCGGTTCCAGCTTTTCTTCCAGGCTCATCTGCCGGATCTGCTGCAAACGGCGGCGGATGGCTTCCGGCGATAAGGAAGACGGAGTAAAATCCATGTGTTCGAAATGAACAAAATAGTAATCGCACCGCGCCGCCTTGGTGCCAAAAGTTTCGTACCCAGGTTCCAACAATAGGTATTCCCCCGGGCGCAGCACGTACTCCACCCCATTTTCATTCAGGTACATTTCGCCGGAGAAGATGTAATAAAGGATATACACCGGCGTCACCCTGTGAAAATGGCACCAGGGTTCCCGGTAATTCACACGGCCCATGAACGTAATGCGGGGCATTTGGGTGGGTAAATAACGAAGCATAAAGGGTATAGTCTCCTTTTTACATGGTCTTTTTTCATTATACCGGTTTTGAAGCGAAACGCAAGCCGCCTTAACGGGGACTTTTCCTTTTCCAAAATTTGTGGTATGCTGAACCTATTCTTTATTGAAAGGAGCCCTTTTCATGACGTTTACCCAATGCCAAGAAGCCCGGTTTTCCGTGCGCCGCTACAGTTCCCGGACGGTGGACACTTCTCTCATCCAGGAAGTTTTACAGGCCGGCCGCCGCAGCCCCACGGCCTGCAACAAACAACCCCAGCGGATACTGGTTCTGCAAAGTGAAGAAGCGGTTGCCAAGGCCGCCAAAGCTGCCAATATTCACGGTGGCCCCTGCGTACTGGTGGTATGCGCCGACCGCACAAAATCCTGGGTACGTCCGTACGACGGCATGAATTCCGCCGTCATTGATGCCACCATTGTCACGGACCAGATGATGATGGCGGCCACAGAACGGGGACTCTCATCGCTGTGGATTTGCCACTTTAACCCGGATATTTTGCGAGAAGAACTAGAACTGCCTAACGAATGGCTACCGGTAAACCTGTTAGTGCTGGGCTATGCGGCTGATGGGGTACAGGCCGATCCCGACCGGTTTGAAACCAACCGGCTGCCCCTTACCGAAACCTGCTTTTTCCGGTAAAATTTTGCGACGATAAAGCCGGTTTGAGTTTACCTTTTCGGTATGATATAATATCATGGTACACTCTTTTTGGAGAAGGAGGCTGTTTC
>CAJKJS010000039.1 GCA_905200265.1 uncultured Oscillospiraceae bacterium | reverse complement strand
TGTCGCTGGGATTTTGGGGACTGTTGGAACAAAATGGCAATGTATCGCTACTACTATTGTGCGGGTATTTACTTTTGTGCCTCCTTTCCCGCCCGGTAGGATAGGGCGGTTGCATTGCAGGCCAAAACCCGGTATAATAAACAGCAAAACCACCCTTGTGGGACAGGGAAAAAGGGAGAATGACCGGATGATCAATCAGCAGATCGAGCGGCTGTTGCCGCTGGTTACCAAACCGGGCCGCTATGTGGGCGGCGAAATGAACAGTGTTGTAAAAGAAAAGCGGGAAGGGCTGCTGCGGTTTGCCTTCTGTTTTCCCGATACGTACGAAGTGGGTATGTCCCATTTGGGCATGAAAATTTTATACAGCCTCTTTAATGAACGGGACGACATCTGGTGCGAACGGGTCTTTGCCCCCTGGGTAGATATGGAAGACCTGATGCGGCAGCACCATATTCCGCTGTATGGACTGGAAAGCGGCGACCCGCTGCGTTGCTTTGATTTTATTGGGTTTACGTTACAGTATGAACTGAGTTATACCAATGTGCTCAATATGTTGGATTTGGGGCAGATTCCGCTGCGCAGTGAAGATCGCGGGGAACAGGACCCCATTGTGGTGGCAGGGGGGCCGTGTGCCTGCAACCCGGAACCTTTGGCCGATTTTATCGACATTTTCTTTTTAGGGGAAGGCGAAGAAGTCGACCTGGAAGTGATGGATCTCTATCGCGCCTGCCGGGAGGAAGGCGTAAGTCGCCGGGAATTTTTGCGCCGGGCTTCAAAGGTACCCGGATGCTATGTGCCGGCCCTGTATGACGTCAGTTATGAAGAAAGCGGCGTCATTCACGCCGTTACCCCCAAAGAGGGGGCGCCCACCGTGGTACACAAGCGGGTGATGATGGACATGGACAAGTCCTACTACCCCGATAAATTTGTGGTGCCGTTTATCGATATTGTACACGACCGGGCTGTGAGCGAAGTCATGCGCGGCTGCATTCGGGGATGCCGGTTCTGCCAGGCCGGTTTTCTGTACCGGCCTTTGCGGGAAAAGAGCGTGCCGGTGATCAATGAGCAGTGTCGGGCGCTGTGCGAATCCACCGGGTACGATGAAGTATCCCTTTCGTCGCTGAGCACCAGCGATTATGGCGAACTGAATAGTTTACTGGATACCATGCTCGATTGGACAAAAGAGCGGAAAGTGGGCATTTCTCTGCCGTCTTTGCGGGTGGACGGGTTTTCCACCGAACTGACGGAAAAAATCAAAACTGTGCGCAAAAGCGGCCTGACGTTTGCGCCCGAAGCCGGTACCCAGCGGCTGCGGGATGTGATCAATAAAAACGTGCGGGAAGACGAACTGATGAAAACCGTCGACATTGCTTTCCGGGCCGGATGGAGCCGGGTGAAACTGTATTTTATGATCGGTCTGCCCACGGAAACCATGGAGGATGTAGAAGGCATTCCCGCCCTGGGGCAAAAGGTGATCGACGCCTTTTACGCCTGCAAAGACCGGCCTAAGGGCCCGGCGGTGAGTGTAACGGTGAGCGCTGCCGCGTTTGTACCCAAGCCCTTTACCCCCTTCCAGTGGGAACCCCAGGACACTATGGAAAGTTTCCGGGAAAAGCAGCAGCACCTGGTGCACGCCAACCACAGCCGTAAATTGCAGGTGAACTACCACGCGGCCGACGGCAGCTTTTTGGAAGCGGTGTTCGCCCGGGGCGACCGGCGGCTGTGCGCGGTACTGGAAGAAGCGTGGCGCCGGGGCTGTCGGTTTGACGGATGGGACAATTGTTTTTCCATGAAAACGTGGATGGATACATTTAAGGATTTGCAGGTAGACCCCACGTTTTACGCCAACCGCCGCCGCAGCTTTGACGAAGTGTTGCCGTGGGATCACCTGGATTACGGGGTAAAAAAATCGTTTTTGATCGAAGAATGCCGCCGTGCCTACGCCGCCGCCACCACGCCCAACTGCCGGGAAGCGTGTTCGGGGTGCGGGGCCGCGTGCTACGGGGGAGGAATCTGTTTTGAAAAACGTACGAATCTGGTTTGAAAAAAAGGATACGGCCCGGTATATTTCCCATTTGGATTTAAACCGGTGTATGGCCCGGGCGTTTCACAAAACACGGTTGCCCCTGTGGTATACCCAGGGATTTAATCCTCATGTGTTTGTCAGCTTTGCTATGCCCTTGTCTCTTGGTATGAACGGAGTGCGGGAATGCATGGATGTGCGCCTAGTAGAAGATATGGACCCCTTTTTGCTTATGCAGAAATTAAACGGGGCCTTGCCGCTGGATATTCACGTGTATGATGTAACGGAACCGGTGATGGCCACCCACGAAATTGCGTTTGCTCATTATGAAATTGACTATGATCCGTCACCTGTCCCGGCTGAACAGGCGGAACAGACATTGCGGGACGTGATGGGACGGGATTCCCTGATTGTGGAAAAGCACACGAAAAAGGGCCCGAAAGATTTTGAGCTGGCGCCCTATCTGACAGACTGGTCCCTGCGCCGGATGGAAAACGGGTGGCTGCGGCTTTCCATTACGCTGCCTACAGGCCTTTCCGGCGGGGTGAACCCGTCGCTTGTAAAGCAGGCGGCGGAAAAATATGCGGGTTTAAAGCTATTTGACCGGCCCACCCGCACCTGTTTATATAACGGCAAGATGATTCCATACCGGTAAGGGCAAGGTGCACGAAAACCGCCTAAGATAGCCGCAGAAAACGGCGGAATGACGGTGAAAAACCGGTGGAAAACTGCAAAAAATGCTTGCATAATCCCCCCGGGTGTGGTATCATATGTAAGCATTTGAAACCGTCGGCTCCCATCAATACCTGCCGATGGGGTTCAATGTGCGGAACATCCGATACATTGAAGCGGACAGTCCTCTGCGGGTTTGCGGGGCGACCCCACCTGGCAAGAATGTCTGAAATTTAGGAGGAACAAACATGGATGCACTGAAAATCATTTCGGCTGACTCGGTCAAACAGGATCTTCCCAAGTTCGAAGTGGGCGACACCGTCCGCATCGGCGTGAATATCCGCGAAGGTGACAAGGAAAGAGTTCAGATGTTCGAAGGCACGGTTATCGCCCGCAAGGGTTCCGGCATTGGCGAAACGTTCACGGTGCGCCGCGTATCTTACGGCGTAGGCATTGAAAGAGTCTTCCCGATTCATTCCCCCAATGTCAAAGAAGTGAAAGTGATTCGTCGCGGTAAAGTTCGCAGAGCGAAGCTCTACTACCTGCGCGACAGAGTCGGTAAGGCCGCCAAAGTTAAAGAACAGGTTTGATAATCGAGTGGAAAAAGGGACATGTGAGTGTCCCTTTTTTTCATAAGTAAAAGAAAATTCGGGAGCAGAGGACAAATATATGAAGGAAGTAAACCGTATACATAGCCGGAAAGCAGGCAAGCGGGTCTGTTCCTGTTTTGATTGGGTGGAAGAAATCGCGGTAGCTGTGACCATTGTGGTACTGGTTTTTACGTTCCTGTTCCGCGTGGTGACTGTCAACGGGATTTCCATGTTGCCCAATTTTACGGGGGGCGACCGGCTTTTGGTCACCAATATCCACGGTGATTTACAACAAGGCGACGTGGTGGTGGCTGTTAATGTGCTGGAAGAACCAATCATCAAACGGGTGATTGCCACAGAAAACCAGACGGTAGATATTGATTTTGATACCGGCACGGTATATGTGGATGGCCAGCCCCTGGATGAAACCCAGTTTGGCCTGGAAAACGGAATTACCGTAAAAGTGAACACTAGCGAAGAGATGATCTCGTTCCCTCAGACGGTGCCTCCTGGGTGCGTGTTTGTCCTGGGGGATAACCGTCTTGTATCGGAAGACAGCCGGTACATGGCGGTGGGGATGATTTCTACCGATAATATTTTAGGCAAAGTTTTCTTTCGGATTTATCCATTCGATCAAATGGGGGTGATTGGCTGATGAGCGAAGTTCAATCGATTCAGTGGTTTCCGGGGCATATGACCCGTACCAAAAGGCAAATTGAAAAATGCCTGCCCAAAGTGGACCTGGTGGCGGAAATTGTCGATGCCCGGGTGGCTGTGAGCAGCCGCAACCCTGTTTTACACCAGCTCGTCCGCGGGAAACCCCGGCTGATCCTGCTGAATAAATGTGATATGGCCGACCCGGCCGAAACCGCCCGGTGGATTAAAGAATACCGGGATAAAGGGATTATGGCACTGGAAGTGGACTGCAAAACCGGACGCGGTGTGAACCGTTTTGCCCCTGCGGTGCGGGAAGTGCTCAAAGATCGCATTGCGGTGTGGGAATCGAAAGGCATGATTGGCCGCCCCATTCGCATTATGGTGGTGGGGATTCCCAATGTGGGCAAATCGTCCCTGATCAATAAACTGTGCCGGGGCGCTAAGGGCAAAGCCGACGTGCAGGACCGACCCGGCGTCACTCGCGAAAACCGGTGGTTTACGATTGGCAACGGTCTGGAGCTACTCGATACCCCCGGTGTGTTATGGCCCAAGTTTGAAGACCGGCGGGTCGGCGAACGGCTGGCGTTCACCGGCGCCGTGAAAGACGATATTCTGGACCGGGAGCATTTGGCAGCCCGCCTGCTGGAATGTTTACAGCTAAAAGGCTATTTGCCGAAAGTGTGTGAACGATATAAGCTCACCCCCCAGGATCTGGATGGGCTCGACGGCTTTGCCATGCTGGAAAAAATTGGCCGTAAGCGCGGATTTTTAGTACGGGGCGGGGATGTGGATACCGAACGCGCCGCTATTACCGTGTTGGATGAATTCCGCGGAGGCAAGATCGGCCGTATTTCCCTCGAGCAGGTGCATGCCCATGAGTGAGAGAGTGAAAAAGCCGATTCGTACGGCCGAAGAGTGGTTCCAATTTGAAAGGCAAGCCAGAGAACAGGGCTTTACCACTGTTTGTGGCGTGGATGAAGCCGGGCGTGGGCCGCTGGCCGGGCCGGTGTACGCCGCCGCCGTGATTCTGCCTCCGGGGCTAGTGATCGAAGGCGTAAACGATTCAAAAAAGCTGTCGGAAAAAAAGAGGGAAGCACTGTTCCCCATTATTTGTGAACAGGCGCTGGCTTTTGGCATTGGATACGCCACCGAGGAAGAAATCGACACCTATAATATTTTGCAGGCCACCTATATGGCCATGCGCCGGGCGGTGGAAGCCCTGCCGGTTCCGGCGGATTATGCACTGATTGACGGCAACCGCATGCCGCCGCTTTCCATTCCCGGGGAAACCATTATAAAAGGCGACGCGCTGAGCATGAGCATTGCGGCGGCTTCGATCCTGGCAAAAGTCAGCCGGGACCGGGTGATGTTGGAAGCCGCGAAAGAATACCCCCAGTATGGATTTGAAAAACACAAGGGATACGGCACCGCCGCCCATGTGCAGGCGCTAAGGGAATGGGGGCCTTGCCCCTTGCACCGGAAGAGCTTTTTAGGCAAAATTCTGGGACAATGAACAGCGGACAGTTTGGCGAAGCATACGTCGCTTGGCGGCTGGAAAAGAAAGGGGCCCGTATTTTGGCCCGCAACTGGCACAGCCGGTATGGGGAAATCGATATTATTGCACAGTATCAAAACCTTTTGCTGTTTGTGGAAGTGAAAACCCGGCATCAGGGCAGTGAATCGAACCCGCTGGAAGCGGTGACCAGAGGCAAACAGCGACGTCTTATATGCACGGCTCAGGCTTTTCTGCTGCAAAAGCAGGAATGGGCTGCGTACCAGCCCCGGTTCGATGTAGCGGCCGTGTGGCTGGGAGAAAGCGGCAAAGTGTGTGCGTTTACGTATGTGCCGGGGGCTTTTGATGCCCGGCTGTAAAGAAGGAGGGGAATAGTTGCGGTATTTTGATCTGCATTGTGATACCCTGTCGCGGTGTGCCGAAACGGGGGCATCGCTTTTAGCGCCAGAGGGGCAATTATCCCTATCGGCCGGGCAAGATTTTTCCGCGTGGGCCCAGTGCTTTGCCGCCTTTATTCCCGATACCCTGCGGGGCGAAGAAGCGTTTCGGTATTTTGAAAAACTGAGCGATGTACTTATACGGGAAGTGGCGCAGCACCCCGAGAAAATAAAACTGTGCCGCACCGGGGAGGATATCAAAAAAGCCGAGGAACAGGGTGTGTGTGCGGCCATCCTCACGGTGGAAGGCGGCGCAGCGCTGGGTGGGGCTCTCACCCATGTGGATGATCTGCTAAACCGGGGCGTGAGGCTCTTTACGCTGACGTGGAACGGCAAAAACGAGCTGGGCGGCGGCATTTTGGATGAACAGAACACCGGGCTGACGGAATTTGGCCGGCAGGCCGTATCAAAACTTACCCAGGGTGGGTGCGTGATGGATGTATCCCACGCCAGCGAAGCCCTGTTTTGGGATTTGTGTACGTTTTCTGACCAGCCATTTGTGGCTAGCCATAGCAACAGCCGCACGGTCTGCGGCGCGGTACGTAATTTGACCGATGATCAATTTGATGAAATTGTGCGCCGGAGGGGCCTAGTAGGGCTAAATTTCTGCCGGGACTTTTTACGGGACCCCGGAGACAAAGCGCGCATGACCGATATTTTGCGCCACGCGGACTATTTTCTCAGCCGGGGTGGCGAACATACTTTGTGTATGGGCAGTGATTTTGATGGCTGTCAGATTCCGCCGGACCTTCATGGTGTGGCGGGCATTCCGCTCCTCATGGAACGGTTCCAAAAGGAACTGGGGCTGTCAGATAATCAGCTCGACGCCCTTTTTTACCGCAATGCATATACCTTTTTTCAAAGGTTTTCTTAAAGACTTTACCATGTGAGGTGTAACCAAATGTTGTATACCTGTACCCGCGACCACAACGAACATATCACAGCCAGTGAGGCCATTTGCCGTGGGATTTCTCCCGGCGGCGGACTGTATGTGCCCGAAAGCCTGCCCCATTATGGAGCGGATACGCTGTCATCGATGGTGCCCATGACCTACCGGCAGCGCGCGAAAAAAGTGCTGGGTGATTTTCTCAGCGACTTTACGGCGGACGAAATCGACGCCTGTGTGGAAAACGCCTACCGTGACGAAAAATTCGGTGGGAATAATCCCACGCCGCTGCACAAACTGGATGATGGCACATATATGCTGGAACTGTGGCATGGCCCGACTTGCGCGTTTAAGGATATGGCGCTGCAAATTCTGCCCCATTTGCTTTCTTGCAGTATGAAGCGGGTACACCCGGACCGCACGGCAGTGATTCTGGTAGCTACCAGTGGTGATACGGGCAAAGCGGCTCTGGAAGGGTTCCGGGATGTGCCGGGGACCAAAGTGCTGGTGTTTTACCCCTGTGATGGTGTTAGTGACATGCAAAAGCGCCAGATGGTCACCCAGGAAGGCGATAACGTGGGTGTGTGCGCCATTGAAGGAAATTTCGACGATGCCCAGACGGCCGTGAAAACCATTTTCACCGATGAAGGTATGAAACGGGAACTGGCGGAACATGGAATGATGTTCTCGTCGGCTAACTCCATCAACTGGGGCCGGTTGCTGCCGCAGATTGTGTACTATTTTTCGGCTTACTGCGATATGGTGGCAAACGGTGCGATCACCATGGGCGATGCAATCAATATTGTGGTGCCCACGGGGAATTTTGGCAACATCCTGGCGGCCTATTATGCTTCGCAGATGGGACTGCCGGTGCACAAATTTGTGTGCGCTTCCAACGCGAACAACGTGCTCACCGATTTCCTCACCACCGGGGTGTACGATAAACGCCGTCCCTTCCACTGCACCACGTCACCGTCCATGGATATTCTGGTTTCCAGCAACCTGGAACGGCTGCTCTATCAGATGAGCGGGTGCGATGACGAAAAAGTAAAAGCGTGGATGCATGACCTAGCGGCAAACGGCGTGTATACGGTAGATGCGAAAACCCGTGAAGCTATCGAAACGGTCTTTGCGGCCGGTTGGTGCTCCGATGAAGACGCTGCCCGCATGATCGCTCGACTCGAAAACGAAAAGGGGTATCTGTGCGATACGCATACGGCTGTGGCGGCATCGGTGTATGAAGCATACCGGGCAAAGACCGGCGACACTCACAAAACCGTGATCGCTTCCACCGCCAGTGCGTACAAGTTCCCCCAGAGCGTGTTGGAAGCACTGGGCGTGACGGCCGAAGGCGACGGTTTTGCTATGGCCGAAACCTTGTGCGAAAAGACCGGAGAACCCATGCCGGCCCCGCTGAAAGCATTGCGGGATAAACCCGTACGCTTTACCGAAACTTGTGCTGTCAGCGGTATGAAAGATGCGGTACGCCGTCTTTCGGGCGTGTAAACGGCGAAGGGAGTACCTATCCTATGGCTTTGTATGCAATTGCCGATGTCCATCTGTCGCTGGGGGCTGATAAGCCCATGGACGTGTTCCCCGGGTGGGAAGATTACACCCGGCGTTTGCAGGAAAACTGGTGCCGGTTAGTGAAACCGGACGATACGGTGGTGATCGCAGGGGATATCTCGTGGGCCATGCGCCTAGAAGATACCCGGGAGGATTTTGCGTATTTACACGCACTGCCGGGCAAAAAGCTGCTGCTCAAAGGAAACCACGATTACTGGTGGACGACCCGGCGGAAGATGGAACGGTATTTGGAAACCGAAGGGTTTACGGATATAACATTTGTTCACAACAGCGCCGTACCTGTGCATGAGTGTGCCGTGTGCGGTACCCGGGGATGGCTGGCGGGTGCTATGAGCGAAGAAGACCGAAAAATCGTCAATCGGGAAGTGGGAAGACTGAAAACATCCCTGGACGAAGCCCTGCGGCAGGATTTATCCCCGCTGGTCTTTCTGCATTACCCGCCCATTTATGACGGAGCCCGCTGCCAGCCCATTCTGGATTTATTGCGGGAATACGAAATCACCGATTGCTATTACGGCCATATTCACGGGCGGCAGGCGGCTCGGCGCGCTCCCATGGGCGAATATGAAGGAATCCGCATGCATTTACTTTCCTGCGATTATGTGCGGTTTATGCCCCAGCGGATTTTTTAACAGGGCGAAAATATTTTGATTTAGGTATGGTATATTCTGCAAAACCATGCTATAATCATGTAGATAATCTGTAATTTTACAGGAGGAACCATTATAATGAGTCTGAAAGAGTCCAATAAGGTTGAGACCAACCGCTACGAACTTACCATCGTTGTGCCGGCTGCTGATTTTGACGCGGCCAT
>CAJKJS010000038.1 GCA_905200265.1 uncultured Oscillospiraceae bacterium | reverse complement strand
GTTTCCGTTTGAAAAAGGAGATTTATGAAAAAGGCTTATACACAATAGAAAAGTAGGAAGGATTTCTTCCTCAATGCTAGTGATATTATAGCGCATTTTTTTGCAAAAGGGAAGTAGTCTTTTTGAAATTTTTTGAAACTTTTTTCGGGTTTTCTACGAAAAGTACGCACATTTTTAACAAAACCGGCCAAAGGTAATAATATTCATTACCTTTGGCCATGGATCTTTTTGATCTTATTCGTCTGTCGACTGATGCTGGCTTTCGATCAAAGTCACTTCAATTTCCAATGTTTTATCTTCCAAGTACCGGTAAACCGTTAGCGTCACCGTGTCCCCAGGCTTCTTTTTCGTCAGCAAATTACTGAGCACCGTAGAAGAATTCACATCGGTTCCGTTCACTTTTGTAATCACATCGCCCTTTTGCAGGCCTGCCTTTTGGGCCGATTCGTTATTGACTTCGGCCACATACCAACCTTCTGTCAGGCCATAGAAGCGAGCGGTACTGGCATCCAGGTACTGACCAGTAATTCCCAGCATAGCACGATCTTTTACATACCCGTAGTTCATCAGGTCCGTAATAATATCTTGCACCGTATTGACCGGAATCGCGAATCCAATGCCTTCAAAGCTGGTATCAACGATCTTCGAAGACGTAATGCCCACAACCTGACCGTATTCGTTTACGAGGGCACCACCACTATTACCGGGGTTAATAGCCGCATCCACCTGAATGCAGTCCATGGAGTATCCGTATTCCGAGTTGGTAATTTCACGGTTCAGCGCCGAAATATGGCCATACGTGCAGCTGGAGCTAAACTGTAGTCCGCCAGGGTTCCCAACCGCTGCCACGGAATCGCCGACTTGCAAGCTGTCGGAATCACCAAATTCAGCGGCCGTTAGCCCTGTGGCATCAATTTTCAGCAGAGCCAAGTCCGTTACACTGTCAGATCCTACTAGTTCGGCCGTATACGTTGTTCCGTCATACAGAACAACTTTCAGGGTATCGGCGCCTTCTACCACGTGGGCGTTCGTAATAATATACCCATCGCTGGTTGCAATGACGCCGCTGCCTTCGCTCTGGGGCGAAAGTTCGCTGCTGCTTTCGTCTTCGGTGGTAAAATCACCCAAGATGCCGCCACCGGTCGCTTTCTGATAATTTTCAATGCCGACAACCGACGGAATTACCTTTTCGGCAATTTCGGAATTGCTCAGGGTCTGTACGGTGCTGCTGTCCGTATCACTCGTTTCGCTATTTTCCTGCACCACTTTTGTGATGGTAAAGGCCGCATGGGCGTCTCCATCTGCACTGGAACCTGTCACCTGAATGTACCCGCTGTTGATCAATCCGATCACAGAAGCTACCGAAACGCCACTAACCAACACACAGCATAGCACCACGCACAGAACGCGCATAGCCATTTTTCCGCCTTTGCCCATCGGTTTTTTGACCTTGGGTGCTTTGGGGGCTTTCGGCGTTTTTCCGGGTTTAGCTCCATGAGGCGGTTGAACCGGCGGCTGGCCGCCGCCTCCATAGGAAGGCGTGTATCCATACGGACTCTGGGTGTTCCCATATCCAGTGTAAGGGGACTGACTGGCATAGGGATACGTTCCCGTTCCCTGGTTCGGCGTAGACGCCGCACTCTGCCAGTTGTACTGGCCCGCCGCATACGAGGACGTCTGCGCCGTTGTCTGCGTTTGTACCGGCTGCGATGGTTGGGAGGAAGCCAGTGTTTCCGTCTTTACGGTTTGCGCTGCTCCGACCGATTGGGCCTCACCGGTAGGGACAGTATGGGAAGTTTCTTGCGGTATATGGGAATTTTTCTCGTATTCATTCGTGAACTTATCCACAGGATTCGTCATCGTTTCATCATTTCCTTTCCAAAACAATGGCCGTTCAAGAGCGACTCACTTTCGCTCTTGCGACTGTCTGTAGTATGCCAAACCTGTGTGAAAAAAATGTGACAGCTTCTTTACCTTTCCCTGATTTTTACTTCCACAGTCCCCGTATGCTTTTTTCCAGTTCCCGAACTCCTTCGGTAATTTTTTCGGAAGGAATACCGGCAAACCCTAAAATGAGGCTACTCTGCTTTTCGCCATCGGCACGCAGTCGTACACCGTTTTTCGCCGCTGCTTCCACGGCCTGTTTCCCTTGCAAACCGGGTAGCGTCAAGCGAACGGATAGTGATGTTTCCCGTAAAGACACTGTAGCCCCACTTCCAAATGTATCGCGCAGTGCTCGCAAAAGTAAAGAACTTTTTTCTGCATATAATTTGCGCATACGGCGCAGGTGCTTTTCGAGATATCCCTCTGAAATATACGACGCCAGTGCCAGTTGTTCAATTTTCGAAGCCGTTTGGTGATACGCTAAGGACCGGCTGCTATACCGCTTACACAGCCGGGGCGGCAGTACCATGTAACCTAGTCGCACACTGGGCAATAATAATTTGGAAAAGGAACCGATATAAGCCACCCAGTCTTCGCCCCCCATACCTTGTAAAGCGGGTACTGGCCGTGCCCGGTACCGCAGCTCCCCATTATAATCATCCTCAATCAGCCACCCCCCATTGTCCCTGGCCCATTTTAACAATTCCTGCCGCCGGGCCGGGGGGATCACCCGGCCCGATGAAGGAGTTAGTAACACCTGATGTACACCGCTTGCCTGCAAAGCACCAGGTACCGGACCACTGTCATCTTCCGAAAGCCGTACGATTTCAAACCCGGCATCGGCAAACACCCGCTCGGCCTGGGGAAACGGCGCCGAGGGCATGGCAATCCGTTTTTCAGACAGCAGGGCACACAGTTGAATCAGTAAGGGCTGAATACCAGCTCCTATCACAATCCGCTCCGGCGGCGCCGTTACCCCTCGCACATGATACGTATACACCGACAACGCCCGGCGTAAGCTGATTTCTCCCTGCGGGTCCCCATAAGAAGCAATGGCAGTGGTATCAGCTAGTACCTGACGAATCTGCTTTTGCCACCGCACGCTGTCCGTATGGGCTGCGTCTACGGATTCCGTCCCAAAATCGTATGACACCATGGGGATAGCGGAGCGGGGCGGCAGAATAACGGGCGTCGCTTTTATGGCGGGAACAGTCAGTTTTTGTGGATCTGATCCCCCCTGAACAAAAAACCCCCGTTTCGGTACATTGCGCAAATACCCTTCTACACACAGTTGCTGGTAGGCTTCTTCCACGGTCGTGCGGCTGATGCCCCAGTCTTCCGCGCCCCGACGGATGGATGGTACACGGCTATTCGGCGCCAGCCTACCCTGTTCAATGGCCGTTCGTATGGCCCGGTACAGCTGTTCGTAAAGCGGTTCTCTTTCTGTTTCATCAAGTTGGATACTTTCATAAACCATGGTATTCCCTCCTTTTTTCTATCATACCGCTTTTTCACGCATCTGTACATGAAAAAAAATCTAAAACTGTACATTTTAAAAAGTACAGTTTAGCGCTATACTGGGGTACACAATAAAGCATAAAAGATACACGTAGGAAAGAAGGTCGTTCTGCCATGCTGAAACGCGTTGTTGCGATTCATGATATCTCCTGTGTGGGCAAATGTTCGCTCACCGTTGCCCTACCGGTGCTGTCCGCAGCCGGGATTGAATGCAGCGTTCTGCCCACAGCCGTGCTCTCCACCCATACCGGTGGGTTTACCGGGTACACTTTCCGCGATTTAACCGAGGATATGGACCCGATTACCCGGCACTGGGAATCGCTGAATTTGTCCGTGGATGCCTTTTATACCGGTTATTTGGGATCCGTGGAGCAAACAGAACTGGTTCGCCGGCTCATTCACCGATTAAAAAATGAAAAGAGCTTTGTCTTTGTTGATCCGGCCATGGCTGACAATGGCAAACTGTATGCGGGATTTGACCAGCACTTTGTACAGGGTATGGCCGCGCTGTGCCGGGAAGCCGATATTATCATTCCCAATCTGACAGAAGCAGCCCTTTTACTGGGTGAACCGTATCAGGAAAGCGGATATACCCGGGATGATATTCAGGCTTTACTACGCCGCCTGGCTGGTATGGGTCCGCAAAAAGTAATTCTAACCGGCATTTCTTACGAGCCCGGTCGCATTGGGGCCGCTGCCTACGACCAGCGCACCGATAGCTACTGTGAATACCTGGATGAACAGGTTGACGGCTATTTCCACGGTACCGGTGATTTGTTTGCCAGTGCTGTGTTATCGGCCTTGATGAATCACCATTCTCTGGCTCATGCCTTGGAAATCGCCACCCGATTTGTATTACAGTCGATTCGCAACACCGTACAAAATGGTACCGACCGCCGGTTTGGCGTGGATTTTGAACACGCACTTTTACCTTTTATACAGGAAACGTTGCGTTAAATGATTCGTTTATGAAAGTAAGAAAGGAGCAAATAGACATGACCCTTTCCACCATTCGTGATCAGGCCCGTCAGGCTGTCACGGAACTTCTTGAAAAATCGTCACTGCCCCAGGGCAGTTTACTCGTTGTGGGGTGTAGCACCAGCGAAATTTCGGGTGGCACCATTGGTCATAATGGCAGTTTGGAAACGGCCCGGGCCGTATATGACGGCATAGCGCCCGTTTTGCATGAGCACGGCATCCATCTGGCCGCTCAGTGCTGTGAACACCTAAACCGTGCCTTAATTGTCGAACGGTCTGTCGCGCTGGCCCGCCAGTACGAAGAAGTATGCGTAGTGCCACAACCTCATGCCGGCGGTAGTTGGGCCACCGTTTGCTGGCAACAGTTTGCCGATCCCGTTGCCGTGGAAATGATCCGGGCCGAAGCCGGTATGGATATTGGCGATACCCTCATTGGCATGCACCTACGTGCGGTAGCGGTTCCTGTCCGTTTATCGATACCGGAAATCGGCTGTGCCCGGGTGGTATGCGCCCGCACTCGCCCCAAATATATCGGTGGCAGCCGTGCGGTCTATGAACGATGAAAGGAGTCTTATTTTGATGGCCTATATGGAAGTATCTCCTACCCTGGAAGAACTGCAAGCCCGTATCGCTACCATTCGGGCCCGCATGGAAAAAGCGGCCCTGGAAAGCGGCCGGGACCCTGCCAGCGTACGGCTGTGTGCCGCCTGTAAAACCCGCACTGTCGAAACCGTACGTCTTTCTGCCCAATGCGACATTGATCTGTTCGGAGAAAACCATGTACAGGAATTGGTTGAGAAAAAGGACGCGAATGCGTATTTGGGAAAATCCAGCCACTTTATTGGTCATTTGCAGACGAACAAAATAAAAAAAGTGGTAGGCCGCGCCGACGTTATTGAAAGCGTGGATTCAGCCCGGCTGCTTGACCTAATCGATCGGGAAGCCGACCGGCAAAATCTCGTACAGTCTGTTTTTCTGGAAGTAAATATTGGTGGTGAAGAGAGCAAAAGCGGCGTGAAACCGGAAGAACTGATGCCCCTGCTTCAGCATGCTTCCACCCTATCCCACATCTGTGTGACCGGACTGATGACGATTCCGCCTGTTTATACCAGCGATGAACAAAATCGGGGGTATTTGCGGCGCATGCGGCAATTGTTTGAGGAAGCTCGCACCCTGTCTCTCCCCCATATTGCTATCGAAGAACTCTCGATGGGCATGAGCGGCGATTATGAAAATGCCATTCGCGAAGGTGCTACTCTGGTGCGCATTGGCACAGCGATTTATGGCCCCCGTCCCCCGAAAGCGCAGGGATAAATTGGCACACCTAATGAGGAGGAAATGAACATGAACCGAAAAATTTTAACCCAAAATACCACCGTGAATCTGGCCGTAACCGGTCTGATGGGTGCGCTGGTATTTGTGGCCACTTTTTTTCTGAAAATTGAAATTCCCGTAGGCGGCGACCGTACCATGATCGGCTTTGCCAATGTTTTTTGTATTCTGTCGGGCCTATTATTGGGACCGGTTTACGGCGGTTGTGCAGCTGGTTTTGGATCGTTTTTGTTTGATGTGGTGGGAGGCTGGTTCAGTAGTGCCCCGGTGACGCTCATTACGAAATTTTTCATGGCCTTTTTCTGTGGGCTACTTGCTCACGGTGGATCGAAACAGGAAAATCGTCATCCTACTACCACCCGGCTGATTGTGGCGGCTGTGGTGGGTTCCCTTTCGTACTGTGTGATGTACCTGGGGTATTCCCTTTTTAAAGAAGTACTGGCCGGTAGTTCGTTTGACGCTGCGCTAATCGTGATGTACACAAAAGCCGGCGCTACGCTGCTCAATGCCGTTATCGCCGATGTGATTGCTGTCCCGTTTTACTGGGCGCTGCACCGAGCTTTACACAAAGGCGGGTTATTAAAGGGATAACCCGCCCCTTTTGTCTCTTCTGTTTCCTACAATTTTCCGCGCGTTTTCCCACAGGAATTTTACATGGTTTTTTCCCCTTCTACATTGACATTGCAGGGTGGGGCGCGTATACTGGAACATAGAAAATTTATGTCATTTCGGTAGGTGAGGCTACCGCAGGGAAGGGGTGCAAAGCACCCCGGGATTGCTGCCGCAAGATGGTGGAGACACCGCTTAGCTACGGTCAACAGTCTATGTCGTGGAAGGCATCGACTAATGCAATTACACGCCGGTTTTTCCGGCATGCCCTGCGAAGCTAAAGCTTGGACGGATGGTGGATTCCTCATTCTGTTTGGGCTTTTTGCGCCGGAATGAGGTTTTTTTCTGCTTATTTTTCTAAAAATGAGAGGTGAGAAAAAGTATGGAAGGCAACCCGGGTGATCGATTATGCGGAATCCATTTGACAAAAGCTATCTGGCTATATGCTGTGCGCCCTATTCCCTGCTTTTTCTCGAATAATCGGGGCTAACGGCAAAGCTGTGACTTTTGCTCTTTTGTGTTTCCGGATTTCATTCGGTATCGATGAAACAATCGAAAACGGGCATGATGACACATGAACGCGAACCGAAACGGAGGAATACACCATGAGCGATTGGGAACTGAAATTTGACGAACTCAACGAACTGGCAGAAACCAGCCAGTTTAAAAAACTAAAATCCATTTTGGATGAGAAAAATGAAATGGACGTGGCCGAATTCATCGGGCAACTACCCCATGAAAAAGCACTGGCCACTTTCCGTATTTTGCAAAAAGACCTGGCCAGTGAAGTATTTGCCTGCATGGACCCCGACGAACAGCAGGAAATTATCCGCGGCATTAGCGATACGGAACTGAACCAGATCATCGAAGATTTGTACACCGACGACGCCGTCGATATGATCGAAGAAATGCCGGCCAATGTAGCGCGCCGGATTTTGCGTCTGGCCACGCCGGAAACCCGGGCACAAATCAACCAGTATTTAAAATACCCGGAAAACAGCGCGGGCAGCATTATGACCAGCGAATATGTCGCATTGCGGGCCACGATGAATGTGGAACAAGCCTTTAGTTATATCCGGCACCACGGGGTGGATAAAGAAACCATTTATACCTGCTATGTGATCGATAACCAGCGCAAACTGATCGGGGTCATTACCCTAAAGGATCTGCTGATGAACCCCTATGAAACCATCATCAGCGAAATTATGGATGATAATGTCATCCAGGTTACCACAACGGAAGACCGGGAAGATGTATCCCAAATTTTTACTAAATACGACCTGTTAGCTCTGCCGGTAGTCGACAGCGAGAACCGTCTGGTCGGCATTGTGACGGTTGACGACGCTGTGGATGTTATGGAACAGGAAGCCACCGAAGATATCCAGAAGATGGCCGCTATGGCGCCTTCGGAAAAGCCGTATCTGAAAACCAGCGTATTTACCCTGGCCCGCAACCGTATTGTGTGGCTGATGGTGCTGATGGTCAGCAGTATGTGTACCTGCGGTATTCTATCGACGTATGAAGCTGCCTTTGCCGCGGTGCCTCTGCTGGTTACGTTTATCCCCATGCTGACCAACACAGGCGGGAACGCCGGTAGCCAGGCCAGCACTATGATCATTCGTAGCATGACCCTGGGGGATATTGTTCCGCGGGATATTCTGCGGGTTTTGTGGAAGGAATTCCGGGTATCGCTTTTGTGCGGGTTTGGTTTGGCACTTGTCAACTACATTCGCCTTGTCATTATGTATCCAGGCCAGGAAGGCATCTGCCTAGTGGTTTCATTAAGTGTAATGGGTACGGTTATTATGTCGAAAACCATCGGCTGCACGCTTCCGATTGTTGCCCGTTGCCTGCATCTGGACCCCACTCTGATGGCTTCTCCGCTGATTACAACCATTGTGGATGCGGCCAGCTTAATTCTGTATTTCCAGATTGCTTCTGTGCTGCTGCCCCTTTAACTGCACGCAAAAAAGGCCTGAATCCTTATGGATTCGGGCTTTTTTGCACCCCTTAACCTTTACTTCTTCAGAGCGATATGCTAAGATAAACGCAGTCATTCTTTTCTTTTTCCTAATAATCATGCATGTATGCGGCCTATTTGGGCCGAAACAATAAGGAGAGACGTAATTTTATGCAAAACCCCATGACTTGGAACCGTAAATTGCCAACCCCTGACGAAGTAAAGTCCGAATTCCCACTGCGCCCCGATTTGGTGGAAAAAAAGTCCGCCCGCGATGGGGAAATCGAACGCATTTTCACCGGGGAAGATCCCCGCATGATCCTGATCATTGGCCCCTGCTCGGCGGACCGGGAAGACGCGGTGCTGGATTACATCTACCGGTTATGCCCCGTACAGGAAAAGGTCAAGGATAAACTGCTGCTGATTCCCCGTATTTATACCAATAAGCCCCGTACCACCGGGGATGGATATAAAGGCATGTTCCATCAGCCCGATCCCACCGAAAAAGCCGACATGACCCGCGGTGTGCTGGCTGTGCGGGATCTGCACTGCCGTGCCCTGGAAGAGACCGGTTTTTCCTGTGCGGATGAAGCCTTGTATCCGGAAAACTATGAATTTTTGTCGGATGTGCTGGCCTATGTGGCCATCGGCGCCCGTTCGGTAGAAAACCAGCAGCACCGCTTGTGTGCCAGTGGGTTCCAGGTCCCGGTAGGCATGAAGAATCCCACCAGTGGGGATATTAGCGTCATGCTCAACTCCATTACAGCGGCCCAGCATCCCCACGTTTTCGAGTACCGCGGATGGGAAGTCGAAACGTCCGGTAACCCTCTGGCCCATGCCATTTTGCGCGGTTCGGTGGACAGCGATGGCAAAAATATTCCCAACTACCACTACGAAGATCTGATTAAGCTGTGCACTCGTTATGAAGAAAAGAATTTGCGGAATCCCGCGATTATCGTAGACGCCAACCACTCCAATTCCGGCAAACAGTATTTAGAGCAAATTCGCATTTGCAAAGAAGTGTTGCATTCGTGCCGGCACCATGCCAGGATTCAGCGCATGGTCAAGGGCTTTATGATTGAAAGCTATTTGGTCGATGGTAACCAAAAAGTGGGCGGTGGCTGCTACGGGCAGTCGATTACCGACCCCTGTTTGGGATGGGAAAAAACGGAGCGCCTTATTTACGATTTGGCGGATCTCCTCTAAGAAACAAAAACACCCAACGC
>CAJKJS010000037.1 GCA_905200265.1 uncultured Oscillospiraceae bacterium | reverse complement strand
GACTATAATGTAGCTATCGCGCTGTCAAAGACAGACTTTAAAAGAGAAAAAAGAAGAAAAAAGGGCTTTGTCAGTGTGAGGGGAAAAGATATTATCCGGGGTCTTTGAAGATTTTCGGACAATATAAAATTTTCAGAGAAGTGAGGAAACAAACATGAAGAAGATGAAGAAACTCATCGCTCTTCTGCTGGCTGCCTCCATGGTAGGGGCCATGGGTGCATGCTCCGGTGGGAATCAGGGCACGACCGACAATTCGTCTTCCACGACAGAAGAAGGCAATACCGACAGCACAGAAAGTTCGGTAGCCCCCATTGAAACCAATGACGAAGGCTTGGAACCTCAGGACGGTGGCGTGCTGGTTATTGCACAGAGTGCCTCTCCGGCGAAACTGGATCCGGTTGATTACACGGGTACCTATGAAGGAAACATCATCGATCAGGTTTGCGATACCCTGGTAGATATGTCGCAGGACGGTGAAATCATTCCCAGCTTGGCAACGGAATGGACAGTCAGCGATGACGGCCTGTGCTATACCTTTACACTGCGTGACGATGTGTATTTCCATCCCGGTGAATACCAGGACGGCCGTAAGATGGTAGCGGACGACGTAAAGTATTCGTTGGAACGTTCGAACGAATTGTCTGCCAACAGCCGTATCAAGATCGACCATTGCGAAGTTGTGGATGATACGACGGTAAAAGTATATCTGCCCTCTCCCTCTTCCACGTTCCTGACGACTCTGACGGACGCGGGTAACTCCATCGTTCCGCAGGAAGAAGTGGACGGCTGGGGCGATCAGTTTGGTGCTCATCTGGTGGGTACGGGCCCCTTCATGATGAAGGAATTCTCCCTGGATGAAAAGTGCGAACTGGTGCGTAACGACAAGTACTGGGCTGCCAAACCTCATCTGGACGGCGTAACGTTCACGGTAGTAACCGAAGCCGAACAGACCCTCAACGGCCTGCAGGCTGGCGACATCGATATGGCCGCTCTGTCCGGTGAATCCATTAAGCTGGCTCGTGAAGATGAAAACCTGACAGTGCTGGAAATGGAAGCGCTGCAGTTCTCCTACATCTATTTCAACATGGTAAATGGCCCCACGGCTGACAAGGAAGTGCGTAAAGCTCTGATCATGGGTGTAAACCGTCAGGATCTGTGCGATGCTACGTATCCCTATGATTCGGCTACAGTAGCCGATTTGCCCCTGCCTCCCGGATCGTGGGCTTATGACGAATCTCTGGAAGACCTGGTTCCTGATTATGATCCCGAAGGGGCTAAGCAGGTTCTGGCCGATGCCGGTTATGCCGATGGCCTGGAACTGGATTTCTATACCTCCGATTCCAAATCCAGCATGGATATGGCTACGGTAGCGCAGGCTGAATGGCAGCAGATCGGTGTGAACATCAATATCCAGACGTCTGAATGGGGCACGTTCTCCGAATACTGCGCCAACGGGCAGTGCGATATCTTCGCGATGTCCTGGACTTGGTATTCTGACCCCTATTTCTACCTGAACTATCTGTTCCACAGCTCGCATATCGGCAGCCAGGGCAACGGCCAGGGCTTCAATGTGCCGGAAGTAGACGAACTGTTGGATCAGGCTGAACAGGAATCCGATCAGGACACCCGTGCGGAACTGTATCAGGAAGCCATTAAAAAGATCGTGGCCGAATATCCGCAGGTTGACTACGCGAACCGTAAGAATATCACGGGCGTAACGTCTCGTGTGCACGGCTTCAAGATGAGCACGGACAATGCGTTTGATATTTGCAGCAGTGAAGCAAACGTGTGGATCGCTGAATAATCCAGAGGACGGTAGACAAGCAAAACGGTTTGTGCGGTAAAAGAACCGTTTTGTGCTGGTAAAATTATAAACAGCACTTTTTAAGGCGAAACCCAAATGCAATGAATAAGCGGCTGGCATCGTTTCGATTCCGGCCGCTTATCTCTATGAGTATCAAAAAGCAGGTGATAAAAAAGTGGTTAAAACAATTCTGCGGCGTTTGCTGCAAATGATTCCCGTCCTTTTCGTGGTGGTAACCCTTACCTTTATCCTGACCCGCATGATTCCCGGTAACCCGGCAACGGCTGTGTTAGGGCCCCAGGCAACCACGGAAGACATTGCCAAAATGGAAGAAAAAATGGGGCTGAATAAAAGTAAAATCGAACAGTACGGTATGTACTGGAACGATATTCTACATGGTGATTTTGGTACCTCTTATGCCTACGGTACGTCGGTTCTTGAACTGTTAGGCCAGCGGATTCCCAATACGCTGGTACTGTCGCTGACGAGCCTGGTGCTGGCGCTACTGATTGGGATTCCGATCGGTGTCTATTCGGCCGTGCATCAAAATACAGCATTTGACTATATTTTTATGTTTTTAGCCTTACTTGGTATATCCGTGCCCATATTCTGGTTTGCGTTAATGATGGTGCTCGTTTTTGCCGTGAATCTTGGGTGGTTCCCCACCATGGGTATTGGCGACTGGAGTAACGGCTTCTGGGGATATGTACAGTACATGGTACTGCCGGTTATTTGTCTGACTTTGCACCCCATGGCCACATTCGCCCGTATTTCCCGTTCCAGCACGCTGGAAACCATCAATACCGATTACATCAAGGCTATGCGTTCCAAAGGGCTTTCGGAACCGAAACTGCTGTGGAAGCATGCCTTTAAGAACGCGCTGCCTCCTATTATTACAGTGGTTGGGATGCAGCTGGCCTATTGTATTACCGGTGCCATGTTGACGGAAACCATTTTCTCGTGGCCTGGTATGGGTATGCTGATCGTAAAAGCTGTGACAAACCGCGATTATGCTTTAATTCAGGGTACCGTGGTTATTGTAGCACTGGTATTTATCGTGGTGAACCTGCTGGTGGACCTGGCGTATATGCTGGTGAACCCGAAAGTTAGCTATGAAGGAGGCGGGAAGAACTAATGGCACAGACGACTGGAGTTCTGAGCCGCGAAGCGCAGAACGAAATGATAAAAAAAGAGCGCCGTGCCAATAATGCCTGGCACAAGCTCCTTCGCAATAAAATGGCTTTGGTGGGTTTTGTTATTGTCTGCCTGGTGTTCTTAATGGCGATTCTGGCGCCGCTCATTGCGCCGTGTGATCCGGCTGCTATCAGTCCGCTGGATAAGCTCCAGGGCCCGGGCTATGTAAGCAGCAAAGGGGTTGTCCATTTACTGGGGACCGATGAATTCGGGCGTGACCTGTTGTCCCGTCTGATTTACGGGGCGCAAATTTCCGTGGTGGTTGCTATTGGCTCCACGGCAGTAGGCGGCTTGATTGGTATCCTGCTGGGACTGATTGCCGGTTATAAAGGCGGTCTGGTGGATTCCATTATTATGCGTATTATGGACGGCATGTTTGCTTTCCCGTTTTTACTGTTGGCCATGATTATGGTGACCGTGCTGGGCAGCGGTATCCAGAATGTTATTATTGCAATCGGTGTGGCCAATGTGCCCAGCTTTGCCCGTATGGTGCGCGGCCAGGTACATGTGGTGAAAAATGAAGAATATTGTAATGCCGCCCGGGCGTTAGGTGAGGGTGATGGTCGAATTTTGTTCCGGCATATTCTTCCGAACACCATTTCTCCCATTGTGGTATATGCCACGATGAATATGGCAAGCGCCATTCTTTCCGAAGCTTCTCTGAGCTTCCTCGGTTTGGGCATTACGCCTCCCACCGCTTCCTGGGGCAATATTTTGACCTCCGGGAAAGGCTATCTGCAAACGGCCCCTCATTTGGCGACGGAAGCCGGCCTGTGCATTTTGATTACGGTAATCGGCTTTAACCTGTTGGGCGACGGGATCCGTGATATTTTGGACCCGAAGATGAAGAAATAAGAGGGCCATCCCATGGAACAGAAGGAACAAATCCTGCAAAGATTACAGACCGTTTCGGACAAGCTGTTTGCCCTCTCCGATGCGATTTTTCAAAAACCGGAATATTGTTTTCAGGAATATAAAGCATCGGCAGCCGTAGCGACGCTGCTAACGGAACTGGGCTTTTCGGTGGAAACCGGAGTAGGTGGACTGGACACAGCGGTACGCGGTGTATATGACAGCGGCCGCCCCGGTCCAAACCTGGCCTTTTTGGGTGAATACGACGCGGTGCCCGGTATGGGGCATGCCTGTGGACATAATTTGATGACACCCATTGCTATTGGCGCTGCCTATGCGCTCATACCTCTTGTAAAGGAATACGGGGGTAAACTCACCGTGCTGGGATGTCCGGCGGAAGAGGGCGGTGGCGGAAAAATCCACATGCTGCGAGCCGGGGTGTTTCAGGGAATCGACGCGGCGATGTTGATCCATCCCGCTAACGAAACGGTGGTAAACGATCTTTCGTATTCATCCACCAGTTTGTTGGTCGAATTTTTCGGGAAAAAGGCTCATGCGGTTACCTGGCCGGAAGAAGGTATCAATGCCTTGGCGCCGGTGCTGCAGCTCTTGCAGACAGTGGCCCTTTTGCAACCCCAGATTGCCGGAAAAGGCTGGGTGCTGGGTGTCGTGCGCGATGGCGGAGAAACGCCGGTAATGGTACCGGAACATGCCAGTGCCGAAATTCTGGTGCGTTCGTTCAGTATGAAAGACAAACTGGCGCTGGTGGAGCAGGTAAAACATATGGCGCAGGCCGCCGCAAGCATGACAGGGACCCGTGTGGAGATTCAAACGCTGCGGGATTCCTATGAAGATATCCGCAATAACCCGGTTTTGGAAGAACTGCTAGGCGAAGGATTACAGGCGATGGGAGAAACCATTAAGCCCCGCCGGCGGGAGCTGGGGATCGGAACAACCGATATGGGCAATGTGACTCATGAAGTACCGGGACTGCAGTCCTATATCCAGGTAGTGCCGCTTTTACGTGGCCATACGCCGGAATTTGAAAAAGCCTGCGGGTCGGAAGACGGCCGTCATGCATTGATGCAGGCTGCCGGTGCAGAAGCGCTGGCGGGCGCCCAGCTGTTATTACATCCCGAAAAAATGGAGCAAGTCAAACAGGCGTTCCTTGCCATGAAAGCCAAATACGAATAACACGGGAGGGAAACCATGAGCGAAGAAATTTTGAAAGTCGAAAACCTAAAGACTTATTTCTTCACGGCCAGCGGCGTAGCGAAAGCCGTTGACGGTGTGAGTTATACATTAAAAAAAGGTGAAATTCTGGGAATCGTAGGGGAATCGGGTTCCGGCAAAAGTGTGTCGGCTTCATCGGTGATCCGGCTGCTGCCCAAAACGGGCCGAGTAGTAGACGGTACGATTCTGTTTGAAGGCAAAGATATGCGCAAAATTTCCGACAAGGAACTGCGCAAGATCCGCGGCAATGAGATTTCCGTAATTTTTCAGGACCCCATGACATCGCTGGATCCCGTTTTTAAAGTGGGGAGCCAGATGGTGGAACTCATTCGTACCCATAACAATGTCAGTAAGGAAGAAGCCCGCAAAATTGCGGTAAAGAATCTGGAATTGGTGGGGATTCCTGATCCGGAACGGCGCATGAACGCGTATCCCCATGAACTGTCCGGTGGTATGTGCCAGCGTGTTATGATCGCTATGGCTATCAGCTGCCATCCCAAATTTATGATTGCTGACGAACCGACCACGGCTCTGGATGTGACCGTACAGGCGCAGGTGCTGGGGCTTTTGAAAGAATTGCAGGAAAAAACCAACACCGCCATTATGCTGATTACCCACAACCTGGGTATCGTATGGAAAATGTGCGATACGGTTATGGTTATGTATGCCGGCAAAACCGTAGAGTTTGCCGATATGAAAGAACTGTATAAAAATCCCCTGCATCCGTATACCTGGGGATTGCTGGATTCCATTCCGAAGCTGTCCGATACGGAAAAAGCCGAACTAAAGGCCATTCCCGGCACACCGCCGGACTTGCGTCTGACGGGAAAATGCTGCAATTTCTACAATCGTTGTCCCTATGCGACAGATATTTGCCGTGAGCAGGTGCCGGAACTCATCGAAGTTGCACCCGGCCATAAAGTAGCCTGCCACCATCAGAATGGTGTGGAAACGCTTGTAAGAGGAAAGGAGACGGCCAGCAATGAGTGATCAGCCTATTCTGCAGATTCGCGATCTGTGCAAGGATTTTAAAGTGCGCAGTGCCAAACTGTTTGAAGGTTCCAAACAACTGCACGCCCTTTCCCATGTGAATTTGGATATTCAAAAAGGGGAAACATTAGGTGTAATCGGCGAATCCGGTTGCGGCAAATCGACCCTGGGGCGTTGTGTTGTCGGACTTCATTCGGTAACGAGCGGCGATATTATCTATAAGGGGCAGAACCTGAAAGATCTGCACACCAAGGAAGAACGGAAAAATCGCCACAAGAACATTCAAATTGTATTCCAGGACCCCTATTCGTCCCTGAACCCCCGCATGACCTGCGGTCAGCTCATTGAAGAAGGGCTGATTGTGCACAATTTGGAACCGGATAAGAAAAAACGCCGGGAGCGCGTTTTCCAAATGATGCAAAAGGTGGGACTGGATGTTCAGCACATTGAACGGTTCCCCCACGAATTTTCTGGTGGCCAGCGGCAGCGTATTAACGTGGCGCGCGCTTTGGTGCTAAACCCGGAAATTATTGTATGTGACGAACCCGTTTCGGCTCTGGACGTGTCCATTCAGGCACAGGTGCTGAACTTGTTCCGTTCTATCCAGAAGGAATTTAACCTGACGTACATCTTCATTTCGCATGACCTGAGCGTCATTAAGCATGTAAGCGACCGCATTGCCATTATGTATTTGGGCACCGTGGTAGAGTTGTGTGCGGCCGATAAAATTTATCATCATCCGCTGCATCCGTATACGAAAGCATTGCTGTCGGCTATTCCGCCGGATAGTCCTTTTGAAACCCGGGAACAGATCAAACTGGAAGGCGATATTCCCAGCCCCATTGGCGATATGAAAGGGTGTCCGCTGGCAGGTCGTTGCCCGTATGCGACGGCACGCTGCCATGAAGAACGGCCCCAGCTGCGGGAAGTGGAAGAGGGCCATCAGGTGGCCTGCTTCCTAATGGATCAGGAAGCAAAGAAGTAAACGTGCATACGGGGAAGAAAGAAGGCACAAATCCATGAACCAGGAAACAAAGAAAAAACTGCATGAAGCCGTTTTGGCGCATAAAGATGAACTGGTGCAGCTGGTTTCTCAGCTGATTCAGATCAACAGCGAAAACCCCTGTGGAACGCAAGACGAAGTCATTGCGTTTGTGCGCCAGTATCTTGGCAAATGCGGCATTGAAACCCAGCAGATTGATACCATTGAAGGACATCCCATCGTCACAGCTGAAATGGGGAACCGCAGTGGGTACAACCTGATCCTCAATGGCCACGTAGACGTGGTGCCCATTGGGGACCCGAAGGGGTGGGATTTTGATCCCTGCGGCGGGGAAATTACCGAAACCACGATTCGTGGCCGCGGAACCAGCGATATGAAAGCCGGTGTAGCCTGTTTGCTGTTCACCATGCGTATGCTCAAAGAAAGCGGCGCAAAACTGGGTGGCTGCCTGCGGCTTCACATTGTGTCTGACGAAGAAGCCGGCGGCCGGGGGACCCGGTGGTTGTGCGAAAATGGGTATGCTGATGGTGCGCAGGCTTGCCTGATTGCCGAACCGACGTCGTATGATAATATTGAAATCGGCCAAAAGGGCGGTATGCATATGAAGCTGATCGCCCATGGTACTCCCGCCCACGGCAGTTTGGGCAATTACAAAGGCGATAATGCCATTATGAAAATGGGACGGCTGCTGCAGCATGTCAATGAATTGACCGCTGTACCCGGTCATTACGCACCGGAACAAAAACAGGCGCTGGAAAATTCCCGTCTCATCTGCGAAAGAGCCAATTCCAATGGCTCGGCCGATGCTATCGATCATTTGACCTGTAACCCTGGCATTATTCAGGGCGGCAACAAGATCAACATGGTGCCCGATACCTGCGAATGCCTGTGCGACTGCCGTCTGCCTATTGGGATTCGCCATGAAGACATCGAAGAAGCTGTGAAAAAGATGATTGCAAACAGCGGCGAAACGGGGATCGAGTACGAACTCGATTACCACAGCGAAGCGAATTTTACCGATTACGATGCTCCCATCGTTCGCATGGTGCATAAAAATGCGGAAGCTATCTGGGGAAGGACCGTACTGCCTGCTTATCAGTGGGCGTCCAGTGATGCCAAGTATTACCGCGACTTGGGCATTCAGACGATTCAGTATGGACCGGCCAACTGCGAAGGCATCCATGGTTACAACGAAGATGTCGATATTGAAGACGTCATTCATGCAGCCGAAATTTATATGCTCTCGTTCTGCGAACTGCTGGATGTGGAGTAAAGGAATCTTTTTTATCACCTGGGAACAGGGCTTTGATAGGGTGGGAACTATCAAGGCCCTGTTTCTCTTTTTTATCTGGCTTTTTTGATCTATTTCCGCTATACTTTAGGAAAGGAGGTCGGCCTTCATAGCCGTCCCGTCGAAAGGAGACATGTTTTCATGAGTCAAATTACATTTCCGCTTGTGGCGGAAGAAACCCGGGTACGTTTGCTACAACCGCCGAAAGGGAAAGTAAAAGCTGTATTGGATACCGATACGTTCAACGAAATCGACGACCAGTTCGCCGTGGTGTATGCTCTGCTTAGTCCCGAAAAAATTGATCTGCAGGCGATTTATGCCGCGCCGTACTTCAACGAAAAATCCACCGGTCCCAAAGATGGAATGGAAAAAAGCTATGAGGAAATTCATCGAATCCTTGCCCGTATGAATGTGCAAAAAGAAAATTTTGTGTTTAAGGGTAGTGACCGGTATTTGCCGGCGGATAAAACACCGGTGATGTCGCCCGCAGCGGAAGACTTGGTGAAAAAAGCTCGGGCTTGCACAACCGAAGAACCGCTATATGTGCTGGCTATTGGGGCTATTACCAATGTGGCATCAGCTCTTTTAATGGCGCCGGATATTGTGGACAAAATTGTCATTGTATGGCTGGGAGGCCATGCGCTTCATTGGCCCGATACAAAGGAATTCAACCTGATTCAGGATGTGCCGGCGGCCCAGGTGGTATTCGACTGTGGCGCTGCGGTGGTACAACTGCCGTGTATGGGTGTGGTGGACCATATGCTCACCACGTTGCCGGAAGTGAACACCTTTATTAAGGGGCGCGGAGCCATCGGCGATTTTCTGGCCCAGCGGTATTTGGAATGCAGCGACGATCATTTTGCCTATTCCCGCGTGATTTGGGACCCCACGGTCATCGCGTGGCTGGTATGCCCGGAAGGGGAGGAAACCCAGCTGCGTCACAGCCCCATTGTTACGCTGGAAGGTACCTATAGCGTCGATGAAAACCGCCATTTGTATGGGTATGTGAGCCGGGTGGATCGGGACCGCATCTTTGGGGATTTGTTCCGCCGCTTACAGGCCTATGCGGAAAAAGAGTAAGAGGATCTCTTGCCAGGAGCTCCGGGATCAGATATACTTAAAAATAGTATATCTGATTTTTGAAAAATCCTGTATACGGAAAGAGGAAGGCGGG
>CAJKJS010000036.1 GCA_905200265.1 uncultured Oscillospiraceae bacterium | reverse complement strand
GAAAAGGGCTATCGCTGGCATGAAAAAGGGCCAAAAAAACATGCGAGAAAGTCTGGTACTTATAGTCCCGTACTCATAGTCCGGTACTCATAAAGAAAGGGGACTTTTTATCCGCCTTCCTCAGGGATATTTTCTCAGCGGAATCACTCCGGTTCATGAAGAAGCTGGGGTATTACCACCGGGGCATTATCCCCAGGTATTGTTCTGGGATATTATCCTGGAATATTATCCAGGAATATTATCCCAAGTATTCTTCCAGGCACACCCCCTGTTCCCAGATTTCTTTTGCAGCCGCTTTTCCCACATACCGGTAATGCCACGGTTCGTGCCGAATACCGGTAATGGCGGTTTTATTGTCCGGGTAGCGCTTAATAAATCCGTATTCCCAGGCGTGCTCATCCAGCCAAGTGTAAATCTGGTTCCCGGTAGAATGAATGCCGTCGGCGTTGATATCCACCGCCAGGCCGGATTCGTGTTCGCTGGTGCCGGGAAGTGCCACCCAGTCTTTGGCTTTTTCGACGGCTTCGGCATCGGAAAAGCCCGCGCTTTTATATTCGTCTACTTTTTCCTGCATCATTTGTTCCTGCATAGCTCGGGTGCGGTAGCCCGACGCTACAATGGGGAACAGGCCCTGTTTTCGCATGGCATCGAACATCTTTTGCAGGGAGGGATAAATGCGTTCGTCCACCTGCTCGCCGTTTGTAAGCGTGACGGTGCGGCAGGTATAGCCGTCGGGCAAAGGATGGTTGTGATTGACAAGCAGTAGAGCCCAGTCCGCTTCGCCAGTCGTACTGGCAGGCGTGGCAGACGGCGTCGTACAGGCCGTGCCCTGCCAGGGCAAAGCCCCCAGTTTCATCATAAAAAAAGCGCCCAGCAGCGCCGCCATACAAATGACAAGTCCCCACAAGCAGCCGGACGGGGTACGGGATTGTTTCATGTGTGCGCCATCTCCTCAAAAAAAATCGCTTTGTTTTCCTTCCCTTTCAGGATAGCAAAACAAAGCGATGGGTGTTGGCGTTTTTCCTTGCGGTGTTCTTCGTTTTTTCTTCGAAAATTCTTACGATTTTCTGACATCTTGGCCGGGTACCACCGGGGCGGCTGGCAGGGTGACAGAAAATGTGATGCTTTCGTTTTCGCTTTCGGCGCGGATGGTGCCCCCATGACGGTCCAGAATGGCTTTGGCAATAGCCAGCCCCAACCCGGCCCCGCCCGTTTCAGTAGAGCGGGCGGCGTCCACCCGGTAAAATTGTTCGAAAATGTGGACGAGCTTTTCTTTCGGGATGGTCCGGCCGTGGTTTTTCAGGCAGATAACAGCCTGATTCCCCTCTTGCCGCAGGGAAAGGGTGAGGGGCGCGTCCGGGTAGGAATAGGCAATGGCGTTGCGGATTAGGTTATCAAACACCCGGTCCAGCTTGTTGCCGTCGCCGGTGATGGTAACAGCCGGGGCGATCTGCCGTTCCCAGGTAAGCCCTTTTTCCTGCAAAATGGGGGTAAATTCATCGGTGATCTGTTCCAGCATCCGGCTTAGGGAGAAAGTGGACATCTCCAGCGCCAGATCCGACAGATTAAACCGGGTAATGTCGAAAAATTCGTTGATCAAATCTTCCAGCCGCAGTGCTTTGCGCAGGGCAATGTCCGTATAGCGGGCCCGGGTCTGGGGGCTCAGGTCGGCTTCGTCGTGTAGCAGCGATAAATACCCGATGACGCTGGTCAGCGGCGTTTTTAGGTCGTGGGCTAAATAGACGATCAGGTCGTTTTTCCGCTGTTCCGCCTCTTTGGCCATATACAGGTGGCGCAAGGCCTGCTCCCGCGCCAGGTTCATTTCGTCTTGCAGGTTTTGTAACTCATCCGGCAGGAGGATCGCTTCTTCCGTGGGAGCGGCCAGTTCTTTGGCAGCCTGGGTTACATCATTTAAATAGCGTAACGAGCGACCAAAAAACCAATAGGTCACGACGGCCCACAATACGATCAGGCACGCGAAAATCAACCAAAACAGGTTATTTCGTATCAGAAGCAGCAGCTGGTACATGGGATCGCCCGGTTGCCAGATAAAGCTGGAAACAAATTGTTGGGCCCCCAGTATAACCAGGAAAAACAGCACCCATACCCCCAAAAGGGTCAGGAAATACCGGGCTGTCAGCCGCCCGGTCAGCGGGTTTTTCTTACTTTTGTTCCGACTCAATGGTATATCCTACCCCCCACACGGTTTTGATATATTTGGGGCGGCGGGGTGTTTCGTGCATTTTTTCCCGCAGCCGGGCAATGTGCGCCATCACCGTGTTGTTACTGTCCAGGTATGTTTCGTGCCACACTTTTTCGAACAGTTCTTCCGAGGAAACCACCCGCCCCCGGTTTTCGCACAGGTACCACAGAATGTCAAATTCCAGCGGGGTCAGGGGCAAATCCCGACCTAGCAAGGTACAGGTGTGGCTGCTTTTACGAATCACCAGCCCACGCACGGCATGTTCTTCGCCGGTAGCTACATGGCCGTGCAGCATAGCGTCGTACTGGGCCACCCGGCGCAGTTGGGTTTTCACCCGGGCCACCACTTCCAGCGGATTAAACGGCTTTACGATATAGTCATCGGCCCCCAGGGAAAGCCCTGTAATTTTGTCCAGGTCCTCCCCCCGGGCGGTGAGCATGATAATCGGGAAAAAGTAAGTTTCGCGGATCTGCCGGCACAGCGAAAAACCGTCGGTATCCGGCAGCATGACATCGAGCAGCGTGAGGGCGGGGGGCGATGATCGAATACTTTGTAGGGCTTGTTCACCGGTTGCCGCCGTGTGCACCTCATACCCTTCGTTTTTCAGGTAAACGGCCAGCAGTCCGGCAATCTCCGGTTCGTCGTCTACCAGCAGGATGGTTGCTTTCATACCTGTTTGTCCACGCTCCGTTCTGTTCGGTGTCTGACCGGGCGAGTGGCCCGGGTCCATGTAGCATCATGCCACAGAATCGAAAAAAAAGCAACCAATTCCCTCAGGCGCCGGTGTCGGGCGGTTTAGATCCTCAGGGGGATTCACCGCCGTCTTTGGGGGGCTTTTTCAGGTGGTCATCCCATTTTTTGCACAGTTCCATGGCCAGCACAAATAACCCCAACGCATATACCAGCGTGGGTAGCGGCCCTTCCAGCCCTACCAAAGAAAGCAACGCCTGGATGATCCAGGCTGCCAGCAAACAGCCAAGCCATATCAGTATTTTCATGTTGCCGTCTCTTCTTTCGTGCGTGGTTACACGTTTCGTAAGCTGCACCGTGCAACCACTGAACTGCTTACAGTATAGCACATTTTATGCGGGGGAACAAGCGCCGGACCTATGGGGTATTACACGGTAAACAGGGCGAAAGAAAGCCGCTTTTCGGGATTTTACCGGGTGGTTTGTTCCTTCTTCATGGCCCGATACCCAATCAGTACGGTCCACACATACGCACAGGTTTTGGGAATCATCAGCATGCCAATCAGCGGTACGGTATCGGCAAACAGCACCACCGGCAGGTAAAAACCAAAGCTCAGCACGATGGTCAGCCACATAAACCGGAATGCACGGTCCTGATGCTGCCGGGCGCTGTGATAAAACAGCAAAAGAATCAGCAGCCCCAGCAGGGCAAAGGGAATGTTCCGCCAAATCCCCCAGGAAAGGGGAGGTTGAGCGCTAAGCCAGTCATTTTGGGGCATCAGGCACAGCCCAATTCGCACGGCCGCCAGCAGGTATACCGCGGCGGTCAGCCCGTGCCGGTCGGTTACCTCGTACCGTTTGCGCCACACGTGGTACAGCAGTACATAAAAGACCGTCATGGTCAGGGACGTAATGGCTTTGCCCAGCCCCAGGGCCACCGTATAATGGTCCAGCCCAGTGGTGCACAGCGCCAGAGCCCGGGGCACCAGATGGAATGCATCCCCGGCCCCCAGAACCACGGCCATGATTCCGAACAGCCGGAACGTCTCCCGACCGCGGCGAATCATCTGGATGCCCAGGGTGATCACCGTGGTGAGATAAAGAATGTCAAATACGGTTTCAACAATTGCCTGCATGAGTTTTGTCTCCTTTTGGATGAATTGATTTGGGAAAAATTATCCGGCCCGCCGCTTCGCCGCACAGGTTTTTACAAAGTGTACCCCAAACAGTACGCCGGCCAGCATCAGCGCCGCCCCCAGCCCGGAATAAAATACGGCAATAAACACATCCGGCGCCAACCCCGACGCCCGCAGCCAGATGCCCCCGCCCATCATAAAGGCCATAATGAGGAAGGATTTTCCGTCAAAAAAGCGGAAGAAGTACTGCTTTTGTTCATCGTACCCGGCAATGCGAGTCCGGTGCTTTTTCACCAGCGGGCCAAAGATAAACCGCCCGAATATCGTAAAGACAAGAATCGACAACAGCACGTTCCACACGTTGACAAACGGCGGGTAGCTCAGCACTCCCAGCCGCAGAATGTTGCCCCCGGCCGCCAGCCAGACAAGGCATGCCAGCAGTAAGAGTGTATGAGTTTTGACTTTAAAAATGGACAATAAAATCCCGTCCTTTCATGAAAATGAACATTGTTCACTTTACGGTGAAAAAAGGGCCTGCCGCCTGGCAGGCGTTTTTCTTCTTTATAATTTATGAACCGGTGTCGTACAGGGTGCGCTGCGTGACTGTCAGAATCGCAGAAGGGTCATCCTGCCCTTCAATCAGCGCCGCCAGCAGGAACGAAAACAACAGCCGGGCAAACGCTTCGGGGGGAAATGCATCGGAAAAAGCCCCGGGGCGTACATGGGGGTCCTGGCGGATTACTTCCGTTAACTGGCCGGTCATGTGCTGCCACACCCGGTCCCGGTGCGGCTGTCCGGCCCCTTCGGATGAGGGAAGCCGGGATAGATGCATGGTAAAGAAACCGGGATATTGCTGCCGGCCGGATGATAGGCGCTGGAATAGCCACACAATACAGGCCTTCGTATCGGCAAAACAAGTATCGTTCCCGGGGCAGAAGATTTCCTGCCACACGCTTTCTACCGTAGCAGCCATCAGTTCGGCTTTGGAATCAAAATAGTGGTAAAGCGTTCCCACTGAAACGCCACAAGCTGCGGCCAGGGAACGAATATTCAGGGTGTCCCACCCCTGCCGGCGGACCAGGTCCCGGGCAGCGGCCAGAATGGCCGGGCGAGATGTCGCTTTTGGTTGCACACGCTCACCTCCCGCAATGGTGCCATTGTAAAGGCTGAGCGGCACTTTGTCAAGGGGAGAAAAACAAGGGTTGACACAAGAAGACAAACGTGATATGCTCAAAATGAAAAATAGGGAAGCGGTTCCACATAGGAAAGGGGGCCTTTGGTATGATCACCATTGAAGAAGTGGCCAGAAAAGCCGGGGTATCCAAAGCAACGGTTTCCCGGGTTATTAACCACAGTGGGTATGTGGGGGAAAAGACCCGTGCTCGGGTCGAAGCCGTGATCCGGCAAACGGGGTATACCCCATCGGCCTCGGCGGTGAACTTATCGCGGCAGGCCACCAGTACCATTGGGGTGGTCATACCGGAAATGGGCAATGCTTTTTTTGGCGAACTGCTCCATGGGATTGCCGAAGAAACCGGCCGGGCGGATTTAACGCTTTTGTATTTTGATACCGATAATGACCCCGAAAAGGAAGCGCGGGCCTTAACGCTGCTGGCGCAGCACCGGGTACGCGGACTTTTGATTACACCGGCCCGGGATGCTGACCCGGCTTATGGCCGGCGGTTGGGGGAACAGATCGAAAAACTGCATGTTCCCACCGTGTTGATGGATCGAAGTTTTCCTTCGTCCCGATGGGACGGTGTTTTTTTTGAAAATTACCAAAGCGGTTACTGTGCGGGGGAAGCCCTGTTGCAGGCGGGAAACCGGCGGCTGGGCATTATCACGGGGGATTTACGGCTGCAAATTGCCCGGGACCGGTACGACGGATTCTGCCAGGCCGCGAAGGACGGCGGCTATCCGGTGCAGGAAAGGGATGTCTACCAGGGGGATTTTACCGTAGAAGGCGGCTGGCGGGCCGCGTGTGCCATGCTGGATGCCCCCTCAAGGCCTCAAGCCGTCCTCACTTGCAACAACCTGTTGACGCTGGGGTTTCTCAAGGCCATTGGGGAACGGGGGCTGCATATTGGGCGCGATCTGGCACTGATTGGCATTGACCGCATTCCGGAACTGGAATACCTGCAATATGGGTTCAGTTGCGTCGGGCGGGATACTGTGGGTATGGGGCGGTTGGCCGTGCAAATGCTGCGCCGCCGCATGGAACAGCCCGAAGCGCCCCGGCAGATCAGTCTAGTGTCCGGGCAGCTGCTGTTGCGGGGGAGTGAAAAAAGAAGCGGGTCATAACCCGCTTTTTTGAGAGCGGATGTGTAACCGCTTACATATACCAGGCCCGGCATGGTCCGGGCTGGGAGGAGGAATCGCATGCAACCATATCTTGTGGCTCACGACCTAGGTACATCGGGCAATAAGGCGTCACTGTTTACCGCCGGGGGCACTCTGGTACGCAGTGTCACAGTGCCCTATGCCCCCCGTTTCTTTGCAGGGGATCGGGCTGAACAAAATCCGGACGATTGGTGGCGCGCTGTGTGTGAAGCCAACCATCGGCTGCTGGAGGGAGAAGACAAAAGCCGGGTGGCGGGCGTATCGTTCAGCGGGCAAATGATGGGATGTGTGCCGGTGGACCGGCAGGGCCGGGCTTTGCGTCCGGCTATTATCTGGGCGGACCGGCGCAGCCGCGAGCAGGAAAAAGCTTTGCGGGACCGGTTTTCGGACGACGAGTTTTACCGCATCACCGGTCATCGGATCAGCGCTTCCTACAGCCTGGAGAAATGGATGTGGATACGCGACCGGGAACCGGATGTTTTTTCGCAAACCTATAAAATGCTGCAACCTAAGGACTACATCATTCACCGGCTGACGGGGGCCTGGGTCACGGATTATTCCGATGCCTCCGGAACCAACTGCCTGGATTTGGAAAAAAGAGTGTGGTCCCACGCCATTCTGGAAGCAGCGGATATGCCCGAAAACATCTTGCCGGACCTGCATGCTTCCACGGATATCGCCGGAACGGTACCGGATTTTTTAAGCACTGCGTGCGGGCTGCCGGCGGGTACGCCGGTGGTGATTGGGGCCGGCGACGGGGTTTGTGCCGCCGTGGGCGCCGGATCTGTGGCGGAAAATCAGGCATATGCCTGTCTGGGATCGTCGGCCTGGGTGGCCTATACGGCCCGAAAACCGGTGTACGACCCGCAAAGGCGTACGTATAACTGGGCTCATATGGTGCCTGGGTATGTTACCCCCAACGGCACCATGCAGGCGGCCGGGCAGTCGTATGCTTTTTTACAACGTTTGTTGTATAGCGGGGAAGAGGAAGCCTACCGGCTTATGGATGAAGCGGCGTCAGCTTCCGAAATCGGCGCCGGGGGCCTTTTGTTTCTGCCGTATCTGTTGGGGGAAAGAAGTCCCAGGTGGAATCCCAAAGCCCGGGGCGCTTTTGTGGGGCTGACCATGGAACACACCAAAGGAGATCTGGTGCGTGCCGGGCTGGAAGGAATCCTCATGAACTTGGGCGTGATTCTGTCGGTGTTTACCGGGCAGGCACCGCTGCAGGGGCTGCGCCTGATCGGCGGCCTGGCCAACGGAGCGCTGGTGCCAGGCATGCTCGCTGATATTACCGGGCTGCCGGTGTACCCGCTGCTCGATGCCAACGAAGCCACGGGGATCGGCGCGGCGGTAGCCGCCGGAGTGGGCACAGGTGTGCTGCCCGGTTTTGAAGCAGTCGACCGTTTTTTGACAGTGCGGGACCCCTTATGGCCCGACCCGGCCCGAACGGCCCGGTATGCCCGCCTGAGGGATGCTTTTGAACAGTGTTACCGGGCCCTTGTCCCGGTTTATGACATACTGGAAACCATGTCATCACATAAAGGAGAGTGACCATCTTATGAAACTGACCGTCGAACAGCTGGCCGCCAAAATCGACCAAACGCTGCTCAAACCCTATGTGACCTATGAAGACCTGCGCCGGCACTGCGAAACAGCAGCGGCCTACGGGTTCAAAACCGTGGCGATTAACAATGCCCCTATTCCGTTTTGCCATGATCTTTTACAAGGTACGGGGGTGTTGTGTGATGCTGCCATCAGTTTCCCGCTGGGGCAGTGCACGCTGGAAACCAAAGTGTTTGAAACCGAAGATGCCATCCGCAAAGGCGCCGGGGAAGTGGATTATGTGGTAAACCTGACGGAAGTCAAAAGCGGAAACTGGGCCTATGTGGAAGAGGAAATGCGCCGCCTGGTAGCGGTATGCCGTGCCCATGGCGTGACGAGTAAAGTGATTTTTGAAACCTGCTACCTGACCCAGGAAGAAAAAGAAAAACTGTGTGCCGTAGCTCGCCGGGTGCGGCCCGATTTTGTCAAAACCTCCACGGGGTTTGGTACGGGAGGCGCTACCTTAGACGACGTGCGCCTGATGAAACACTGTGTGGGTGACGGTATCCGGGTGAAAGCCGCCGGTGGCATTCGCACCGTGGACGATGCTTTGGCGTTTCTAAAAGCGGGCGCTGACCGGCTGGGAACCAGCGCCGGGGTGGAAATTGTGGAAGGCTACCGGGCGCTTTTGGCCCGGGAAAACGAGGAACAGGCATAAAGGTGGACGCAGGATGCGTCCGGTAAGGAGGATTTTGATGCAGACAATCAAACTGAATAATGGAGTAGAGATGCCGGATATCGGCTTTGGCACCTGGAAGGCGCCGGAAAGCGACGTGACCACCCGTGCCGTAGAAGCGGCGCTGCAAAGCGGTCACCGGCTGATCGATTGTGCCGCCGTGTATGGTAACGAAAAAGAAGTGGGCCGTGGGTTGATCGGCAGTGGAGTGCCCCGCCAGGACATTTTCCTGGTGAGCAAACTGTGGAACAGTGTGCGTGGATACAAGGAAACCCGCCAGGCGTTTGAAAACAGCTGCCGTGATTTACAAACGGATTACCTGGATTTGTATCTGATTCACTGGCCCCGTCCGTTCCGGTTCCACGACGATTACATCGAACAAAACCGGGCTTCCTGGCGCGCCATGGAAGATCTGGTGCAGGAAGGAAGAATCCGGGCCATTGGCGTAAGCAATTTTAAGGAACATCATTTGCGCGAATTGATGGAAGATGCCCGTATTTTGCCCGCTGTCAACCAAATTGAATTCCACCCCAGTTGTTTACAGGAGGACATTCGTTCGTTCTGTGCCGAGCAGCATATTGTGGTGCAGGGGTACAGTACGCTGGCAAACGGCCAGGTGTTCCACTGTGAAGAACTGCTGGCGATCAGCCGGGAACAGAATATTAGCCTGTCCCGGTTGTGTACTCAGTACGCCCGGCAGCGGGGCGTAGTGCCGCTGGTAAAAAGTGTGGACCCCGCTCGCATTCGGGAAAACTTGCAGCTGGATTTTTGCTTGTCTCCTGCCGTGCTGGAACAAATCGACCGGGTAACCGGATGCGCCGGTTCCGGTAACGACAGCGACACCATTTCGTTTTAATGGTATAAGGTACCTGATAAAAACCCGCCGGGATGCCTGGCGGGTTTTTACATGGGCAAAATGCTGAATTTTTTTCTTCCTTTAATTGCTTTTTGAATCGAAATGAGGTACACTAATATAAATAACA
>CAJKJS010000035.1 GCA_905200265.1 uncultured Oscillospiraceae bacterium | reverse complement strand
TTCGGTTTGTCAATGGTTAATGTCTACCAATTTTGTATGGATTCAATTTTCCGCATTTTACCTAAGAAATTTTGCTTTTTTTCTTTTCTTTCTTACTTTTTTATAAAACACAGCCGTCAAAAAAAGCCCGCCTTTATGGCGGGCTTTCTCCCGGTTAATCCAGATAAAAATGCATGGGGTAGGACAGGTACTGTACATCCTCCAGTTTTTCTACCGTGATATACCCAGCCGGGGCATTGAGCACGGTGGGAATGCGGTTCACAATCGTAGCGCAGGTATGTTCCACGGTAGCCGGTTTCTGCACAAAGAACGTGGTATCCGGTTCCCCGATGATCTTCCAGTCGCACATATCGCCGTCATCGGGCCCATACACTTTGCCAATGCACTGGGTTTCAATGACCGGTCCCTGGAAGGTTTCTGTGGTTACTACCGCGCTCATGCCAATGCAATGACCCTTGGGGATGACCCGGCCCAGCGTGGCGGAATACAGGTCGGTATCGTAAAAATACGGTACACATTTCTGGGTCTGGGATTTAATGGTCCATCCCATTTTATTGCACAGGGCTTCGTTGGAATTCCACACATAGGAGGGTTCCAGCGTGGTGGGGTGCGCAATTTTTTCTTCAAATTCTTCCGGCGTCATCCCAGCCCCATGCGCTTCGGCCAAAGCGAGCCCATAGTCTTCCACATTGTAACTGACAGCCCCTTCAATGCGATCAATGCGATGCACACCACCGGCTACACAGCCGATCATATTGATCCAGTAAATATCCTGCATACCGGCGCCCACTACGGTGCAACCGTTTTCTTTGGCCATACGGTCCAGCCGGTTGGTGATGGCCGGGGCCGTGGTCCACGGATAAATCGCTTCTTCGCAAGTCGTAATGACATTGATCCCGCGGGATACACATTTTTCAAAATGGGGGTACACATCGTCCATAAAGCTGAACAATGTCAAAACGGCAATGTCAGCGTCGCATTCATCCAACACCGCATCGGCGTCGTTGCGGATGGTCACGCCCAATTTGCATCCAAGCCCCGCATAATCGCCCACGTCCATTCCGACGATTTCCGGGTTTACATCAATGGCGCCGACAATTTCGGCTCCTTTTTCATACAAATACCGCAACAAGTATTTGGCCATTTTGCCGCACCCATATTGTACGACGCGGATTTTTTCATAATTCATCATTGCCTGTTCCTCCTTGTCTGTTCCGGTTTGCAGGAAAACTCCTGTATCCATAGTATAAAGCTTACAGAAGGTATCAGGTCAACTAGCGATTTTCCCTAATTTTCCGGCCATGAAATTGGCACTTGTAACCGCAGGAACATACCTCGGTCCTCATCCTCCCGGGGCATTTCTGCCATCACTTCGCAAATATAATCCCCTCGTACCTGGTACCGGCACCGGGCAATCTCGCTTTGCAGATGAGCAATTCCCTCTTTTTCCTTTTCAAAGCAGTCACAGTACCGGCATAAGTAAAGTCCTTCGGGAATCATCTGCGTGTGATCGAGCGGCATGGTTTCTTCATCCACAAACACAAATACTTCTGTGGCCACCAGTTCGTTTCGCTCAAAGCGCTCTTTTCGCAGCAGCGAACCGGCATGCGAAAAATAAAAGGGCGCTGCCCCGCTTTCCCGTAATTCTTCTTTCAGCATGCGCAAGAGGCGTTCATACTCTTCGATCGCATAATCGTAAAAATTGATTCCCGTATCCGTCACAAATATCCGCCGCCGGGGGATATACTCCACCACCAGTGTGCCATCCGGCGGCAATTGTTCAAACCGGGCATAATTTTCCAGCGCCCGGTCAATGGCCTGTTTTTGTAGCTGCAAATCTCGCATGCGTTGTTCTACCAAATCCCGGTTGCGCTGAAGTAACCGGCGCAGCCGTCCGGCATTCCAGTTATGCAAGTACAGCCGGATTTCTTTTAATGACATACCCAACGCTTTCATATACTGGATCATATCCAGCCGGGCACTTTGGCGAATATCATAATACCGGTACCCGGTTTTCTCATCCCGATGAAGCGGCACTAAGAGTTCTTCCCTGTCATATAAGCGCAGCGTTTGTTCGGAAATATGATTTAGTGCGGCCATTTCTCCAATGGTAAGTCTTCGCAAATCCATCTGTTTTCCCCCACTTTCGCTCTTTCCCGCCGGGGGGGGTGTTTCCTTCATTATAGACAAAAAACCTTATACCAGCAAGAAGGTTTCATGCAAAAAACACCCTTTCCTTTTGGGAAAGGGTGTTTTCCTTACGCAGTCGGAGGCACCATTGTCTGTGCCGCACGTTGTTTTTTGGTATAAATTCGATAAGCTGCTACGACAACCAAGCCAATGACACATAAGAACAGGGCCATGACCCGGTAAGCTGTCTGCAAATCCAGCATTTCCGCTACAGAGCCGCCTACTAAACTGCCTAAAATGGAGCCAAACCCAGCCTGTACCATCGTAAAAATGCTTTGCCCCTGGGACCGGCGGTCCGGGTAGGTATTTTGGCTCATAAACATCACACAGCTATAGTACATGGTCATATACGTCACACTCTGCAGCAACTGCGATGCAATGATGAAGAAGGTTGTTTCACCGGTCATCAATACGAGGCGTAACGCCATGAAAAAGCACGAAGCACACAGAATTTGCACCGGGGTAAACTTCTGCATCAGTTTTCCTGCCAGCAGCAAGATCGGCACTTCGGAAAGAGCTGAAACCGCATTGGCAATGCCCACCATATTCTGGTCGTATCCTAATTCGCCCAGATAAACCGACATGAAGTTCGTGTTAAAACTTAAGCCAATTGTCATGACAAAGCACGCGATTAACACGAAAACATACGTATTGTCGTAGAAAATACGGGACTTTTCCCGCTTTTCCCCTTTTTGCCGTTTTCTTTTTTCCCGTTTGACCGACGTACCCGCAATGGGCACCTTCAGGGAAACCAGGAACATCACCCCATAGCAACCGGCTGCCACCAAAAAGGAAATGGAAGGGTCCTGCTTTAAAAAGCCGCCGATCACCAGCGCCATGACCGCATACCCCAGGGTACCGCCAATACGAATCCGGGCAAAATTGATGTGCTTTTCATTGGCATATTCCAGTGTTAGTGCATCACTCAGCGGACAAATTGACGTAGAAAAGGAATACACCAGCATGGAAATCAGGAAGAAAAATAGGAAAGAATCTCCTAATCGATAGCAAAGTACCGCTAAGCCTGTTCCAGCAATGACTATGGATAATGTCAACTTCCGGCGGCCGGTTCGATCGCTAAAAATGGCCCACAAAGGCTGCACGCAAATGGAAATAATCGGCCCAATGGCAGCCAAAATGCCAATTTCAAACGAAGTCATGCCTTTTTCGGCATAGTACATGGTTAAATATGGCGTATAAGCGGCCGACGAAATGTACAGCATGCTGTTTACCGCCAAAAACCACATCCACCGGTGGTCACCATCATCCCATTGGAATCCTCTGGCCCGGCGCCGCATGCGATACAGGAAATTGTGCATAGGTGCTTCTCTCCTCCTGTGAAAAATCCATTTCTATTTTACGGTCGTAAGGCTCGTTTGTCAACATGCTTTTTAAACCGAATCTCACAGGTGCATTTTTTCCGGGTCCCGCAAAAATACCGGAATTTCCTCCAGCGGTGCTTCTGTTTCAATCCACTGTCCCCCAGGAATTCTTTCTCCGGTATACAGCGACTGCCACACAGCTCCTTTGGGCAGATACAGTTTGCGGGTACGGGCTCCCAATTCCAAAATCGGGGCCACCAGCAAACGACCACCAAACATGTAGGTGTCGTCCACATCCCAGGCTTGAGGATCGTCGGGGAATTCATAGAACAGCGGCCGCATAACCGGCGTACCTTTCTCATGAGCTTGCCGCATGGCTTCCCGGGTAATGGGACGCAGTTTTTCCCGCAAATGCATATAGCGTTCCAAAATCTCGCCACAGGCTTCCCCATAGCTCCACACTTCATTCGGACCACCGCTGGGCAGCAATCCGTCTTCGGGAATGGCTGTAATGGGCAGAGCCCCCTGATGACTACCGGGATTCAAGCGGTCACCATGCAGGCGCATAACCGGACAGAAACAGCTCCACTGGAACCAACGGATCAGCAATTCTCTAAATTCTTCGCTTTCGGGGTTACCGCCATGGAACCCACCGCAATCCATGGTCCACCAGGGAATACCCGCCATTCCCATGGAAAGACCAATGCGCAATTGCGTTTGCATTGCACGGAAACTGGAATCAATGTCACCGCTCCATACCAGCGCCCCATACTTTTGACTGCCGGCCCAGGCGCACCGCACCAGATTGACAATTTGTTTTTGCCCTTCCTGTTCCATGCCGTCGTAAAAGGTCTTGGCATACATCACCGGGTACAGATTGCCCACCTGCAAGTCGGGACCCAAATGATACCGGTAATTGGGATAATCATAGACCGAATATTCCGGCTCTGCTTCATCCAGCCAGAAAATACGAATGCCCAGGTCATAATAATTCTTTTTGGCCTGCCGCCAAACAAAATCCCGGGAACCCGGATGTGTGGCATCATAAAACACCGTGTCACCCATAAAGTCCATGGTATGCCGTAAGCCATGGTCACAGCGCACCAAGTAGCCTTTTTGCATCATTTCCTCAAAATTATCACAAGTCACATCCACGGTGGGCCAAATGGATACCATGAGTTCAATCCCCATGCTGTGCAGTTCATCTACCATCGCTTTGGGGTTGGGGAAAAAGCGCTCGTCAAAGCTCCAGTCCCCCTGTTTGCGCCAATGGAAAAAGTCGATGACAATCACGTCGATGGGCAGCCCCCGACGCTTATATTCCCGTGCTACCGACAAGACTTCCTCTTGGGTACGGTACCGCAGTTTGCACTGCCAGAATCCCAACCCATATTCCGGCATCATAGGAACTTTACCGGTAACATTGGCATACTGTTCTTCCACCATCGCCGGCGTATCCCCAGCCGTAATCCAGTAATCGACCCCGCGGGTGGCGGCGGCGGTCCATTCTGTCATGTTCAGCCCGAATGTGACCCGTCCAATAGCCGGGTTATTCCACAAAAAACCATACCCTAAATTGGATACATAAAATGGTACACTGGCCTGGGAATTCCGATGGGCCAGTTCCAACGTACACCCTTTTACATTGAAGAATGGCTGCTGGTATTGCCCCATTCCAAAGATTTTCTCATGAGGATCAGATTCAAACCGCACAGTCAGCCCGTAGTCGCCCCCCATAATGGGCTGAAATTCCCTTCCGCACAGGTTTAGCGCACTGCAAAATTCCCGCACATCCTTGCGGTAGCGCACGTATTCTTCCAGCAATACTTGCCCTTTTTCGTTAAAAAAGGTAACCTTACCGCCTTCGGTCACTTTAGCCGTAATTTTCCCGTTTTCAATCACGGCTACGGTGTGCCCGCGCCGCTTCTCATAGCCGATATGCCCCAGTCCACTAGGCACGGGTTCTGTCAGGGCCCAATTTTCTTCCGGGCATTTCGCCTGGCACCAAGCGCGCAGCCGAAGGCTATTTTCCCCCCACGGCTCGATTCGAAGCGTTTCACTGTCGTACTGCCAAATCAGGCAGCCTTCCTGTTCCGAAAATACGTGTTTCATGTTGTGTCTCCTTCACTTATTGAAAAATAAAAAACGGACCGGCGGGAAGTGCACGTATCAGCGCCCTTCCCACTGCGATCCGTTTTCGACTACCTAAAATTTAACTTTGCAGAATCTGTTTATAAAGGCGAATATATTCGTTGGCCGAACGTCCCCAGCTGTTGTCACACCGCATGGCGCGATCCATCAGTTTGTGCCAGCCTTCCTTATTCGCATACCCTTCCAGCGCACGGTCAATAGCATGACGCATATCGCCGGCATGGTATGTATAGAAAGTAAAGCCGTTGCCCTGCCCGTCACCGCTGTCCCGAATCGAATCCTTCAGGCCACCAGTTTCACGCACCACCGGAATGGCACCATACCGCAGTGCAATCATCTGAGAAAGTCCACAAGGTTCGCTCTTGCTGGGCATGAGGAAAATATCGCAAGCCGCATAGATCTTACGAGAAAGTTCCGGCACATATCCAATACAAGCACAGAACCGGCCGGGATAGCGGTCTTGCATTTCTCTGAAGAAGCTTTCGTATTCCCAATCACCACTGCCCAATACCACAAATTGCACATTGGTGCTGCGCATTAGGTCATCGGCTGCTTCTTTGACAAGATCCAACCCTTTGTGGGATACCATACGGGTTACCATACCAATCATGGGTACATCCGGGTCCTGCTCCAAGTATAGCCGCTCTTGCAAGCGACGCTTGTTTTCCGCTTTCCCACTCATATCATCCACCGAATAATGCTGGTAGATATTGGGGTCTGTAGCGGGGTTATAGCTATCCACATCAATGCCGTTGAGAATACCCGACAATTTCCACGAACGCTGGCGCAGGATACCGTCAAGCCGGTGTGCATACCACGGATCGAGGATTTCTTCTGCATAGGTGGGGCTTACCGTGGATACCCAGTTGGCACACTCAATGGCGCCCTTCAAAATATTGACGCAATCTTCATATTCCAGCAGATGCGCCTGATTTTGCGGTACACCGAGCACGTCACTGAGCAGTTCCATGCCATATTTCCCCTGGTACTGAATGTTATGAATGGTAATCAGGGTTTTCATGCCTTTATACCATTCCTGATGGGCATAGAACAAATGGTAATAAACCGGCGTCATAGCCGTCTGCCAGTCATTGCAATGAATGACGTCCGGCTTAAAGTCCACGCACGGCAGCATTTCCAGCGCTGCGCGGGACAAAAACGCAAACCGTTCCGCATCGTCATAGTACCCATATAGGCCAGGGCGTTTAAAATAGTACTGGTTATCCAGCAAATAGTAGATAACGCCGTTGTACTTTGCCTGGAAAACACCGCAGTACTGCCGCCGCCATGCCACCGGCACCGACAGCGACGTAATAAACTGCATGTTGTCTTTCATTTCCTGGGGAATATCGTCATACAGCGGCATAACAATGCGGCAGCCGATCAGACGAGTACGCAGCGCCTGGGGCAACGAACCGGACACATCGCCCAATCCGCCCGTAGCGGCAAAGGGGAGCGCTTCACTGGTGCAGAATAAAACTCTCATGGATGTTCACACCTACTTTCCTTTTCCTTACGAACAAATCCCTCCCAAGGGAATGTTATACCACGCTCCCTTTGGCAATAAACACGGGATACGACTGGAAGCCCATCAGGGTGCGGTCATTCTGGATTTGTACGTCTTTATCTGTGACAACATAGCTCAGGCAGCAGTTTTCGCCAATGACCGTATCCTGCATGATGATGCAGTTTTGCAGTTTGGCTCCCTTGGCCACTTTCACACCACGGAAGATAATGCAGTTTTCCACTTCGCCCTCAATCAGGCTACCATCCGCCACCAGGGAGTTTTTGACAATGGAGCCCAGGCCATAACGGGTGGGCATATCGTCACGCACTTTGGTGTAGATCGGGCGCATGGGGTTAAACAGCTGATCCCGTACTTTGGGCAGCATCAATGCCATATTGGCTTCATAGAAACTGTTGATCGAGCAAATATTGGCCGAATAGCCGGTAAATTCATACCCGAAAATACGCAGGTTATTCAGGTTCCGCTGCATAATGTCACGGTTGACATCATACGCATTGCGGCTGACGCATTCATGAACCAGGCGCAACAGCAAATCCCGGCGCAGCAGGTACATATTCATGCCATAGTTGCATTCGCCTTCCTGAGTGGGATTCACCAGCAGTTCCACAACGCGGCCTTCCGGCGACGTGGACAGCGTTACCGTGTCGGAATCATGGGTAGGCAGCTTGCCGGATTTATACACTGCTGTGATATCCGCGTTATTTTTAATATGCTGGCTGAGAACATCGCCGTAATCGATGTTGCATACGATATCGCAGTCGGACAGCAGCACGTATTCTTCACGGGAATTCACAACAAAATTGCTAATCGCCGACAACGCTTCTACCCGGTTAACATACCGGCTGTTTTCGGTGCCAAACGGAGGCAGAATATAAAGCCCCTCACGTTTCCGGGAAAGATCCCATGCTTTACCGGACCCCAGATGGTCCAGCAGCGACTGATAGTTATTGTTGGTAATAACCCCCACTTTGTTAATACCGGAATTTACCATATTGGAAAGCGGGAAGTCAATCAGGCGGTACCGGCCGCCAAACGGTGCCGAAGCCAGCGTACGTACTTCGGTCAGTTCATGTACTTTTTCATCGTGTACATTGGCAAACAAAATGCCAAGAATGTTGTTGCCTCTCATTTCTTTGCCGCCTCCTCTGCATCGATCATTTCCTTCGGTGCTACTTTGCTTTCAGGAGCCAGCCGGCAGCCGGGTCCTACAACTGCTACGCCCCAATCGTCTTTGTTTTCCATATTTTCCGGGCGTTCCCCTACGACAGAACCAGCGCCTACCACCGAATCGGTTGCGACGATGGCATACTGCACCACGGCGCCTTCCTCAATACGGGCACCGGGCATAATGATGGAATCCCGTACCACGGCATCGGGCGCTACATATACATCGCTGGACAATACACTGAAATCGACCGTACCATACACGTTGCAGCCTTCCGAAATAATGGAGTTCTGCACATTGGCCGTTGCGGCTATGTACTGCGGCGGCAAAGCCTGGGTACGGGCATAAATGCGCCAATCGTTATCATTCAGTTCCAACGGGACCTTGGGGTCCAGCAGATCCATGTTGGCTTCCCAAAGGCTTTCGATGGTGCCCACGTCTTTCCAATAACCGGAGAAATTGTAAGCCATCATCTTTTCGCCTGCCGCCAGCATGGCCGGCAGTACATCATGACCGAAGTCTTTACCCGATTTTTTGTCAGCTTCGTCTGCTTCCAGGTACTGGCGCAGCTTGCTCCAGGTAAAGACGTAAATGCCCATAGAAGCTTTGTTACTCTTCGGGTGCTTCGGTTTCTCGTCAAATTCATAAATGGAACCGTCTTCATTGGTATTCAGAATACCAAAGCGGGAGGCTTCTGCCAGCGGCACTTCCTGTTCAGCGATGGTGCAGGCTGCTTCATGTTCTTTATGGAACGCCACCATTTTGCTGTAGTCCATTTTGTAAATATGGTCACCGGACAGAATGACCACATAGTCCGGATTATACCGGTCAATAAAGCGGATGTTCTGATAAATGGCGTTAGCCGTGCCTTTATACCAGTCCGATCCCCGGGCCCGCTGATAGGGAGGCAACACATGAACACCCGCGTTCATGGAGTCCAGATCCCACGGCTGGCCGCTGCCGATATACTCATTCAGTTCCAGGGGCTGGTACTGGGTCAGTACGCCCACGGTTTCAATACCGGAATTCACACAGTTGGAAAGCGGAAAATCGATAATGCGGTATTTTCCGCCGAAAGGTACAGCCGGTTTTGCCTGGTTTCTTGTTAGAACGCCCAGTCGGCTTCCCTGTCCACCCGCCAGCAGCATGGCAACAACTTCTTGTTTTGGTAGCATTCAGATTCCTCCTCAGCAGGTTTGGCTGCTGCATCCATGCACCGCACAAATCCCGGCCACGGCACAGCCCCATTTCATTTCCATTATTTATGAAAAGAGCACTTTTTTTCTGGCAAAACCGATGAAAAGGCCCTTTTCGACAAAATAAATTATGGCACTTATAATCATACCACAAT
>CAJKJS010000034.1 GCA_905200265.1 uncultured Oscillospiraceae bacterium | reverse complement strand
GGAAATGCATCCCCTGCGGCCTCTTTTCGCTTTTTATGGCATTTGTTCAATAGCTTGAATGAGCGCCGTTACATCTTCGTCCCGAGTAGCCCAACTGGTACAAAAGCGCACGCTGTCCCGGTTTTCATCCACCTTTTCCCAATAGCAGAAGGAAAAATTCTGAGAAAGAAATGCCTGCTGATCCTGATGTAAAATCGGAAATTGCTGGTTTGTAGGAGAATCAAACAGAAGGGGAATGCCCTTTTTTAAAAAAGCCGAGCGAATACGCAGGGCCTGTTCCACGGCATGACGGCTGATGGTTTCGTATAGATGATCGGTAAATAGAGTATCAAATTGCAGGCCTAATAGCCGCCCTTTGGCAAGCATAGCGCCGCGCTGCTTCATGATATACCGAAAGTCTGTGCGCAAGGCGGGGTTCACGATGACGACCGCTTCCCCAAACAGAGCCCCAACTTTGGTACCGCCAATATAAAAAATATCGCAGCAAGCAGTCAGGTCTTCCCATCGCAAGCTGCCGTCTCCAACGGCCATGCCGTACCCTAAGCGGGCACCGTCCAGATAGAGCGGCAAATTATACCGGCGGCATACTTTCGAAAGAGCTAAGAGTTCCTCCCGGGTATAAACGGTACCGCATTCCGTAGGGGAACCGATAAACACCATGCCCGGCTGCACCCGGTGTTCATGGGTGGCATCGACCCGGTGTTCCCGCACTGCTTGTTCCACCTGGGTCGCTGTAATTTTTCCGTCCCGAGAAGGTAGGGACAGCACTTTGTGACCAGTCGCTTCAATGGCACCGGTTTCGTGCTGATTGATATGGCCGGTGTCGGCACACAAAACCCCCTGCCAGGGCTTGAGCAAAAAGGCGATCACCGTCAGGTTAGCCTGGGTGCCACCAACCAGAAAATGGACATCTACATCGCCGCAGCAGGCACGGATTTTTTCCCGGGCCGCCTGGCAATAACGATCTTCGCCATAGCCTGGCGTTTGTTCGAAGTTGGTGTCGACCAACCGTTCTAAAATAGCAGGATGAGCACCTTCACTATAATCACAGGTAAAATCAATCATGATGGTCTGTTTCCTCCGTACGAGTGTGCCGGTATTCTTCGATGATATAGCGGGGACGGGCTTTTACCTCGCTGTAAATTTTGCCGATATACGTCCCAACAACACCTAAACATAACATTTGAATGCCACCGAGCAGCCAAATGCTTGAAATAATGGCGGTCCATCCCTCCACGGCATGGCCCGTACACCAGGAAATGAAAGCATACAGCAGGCCGAATATGCTAAGAATGGAGATCAGAATCCCAAAGCGGGAAATAAGCTTTAAGGGCTTCACACTAAATGAAGTAATGCCGTCCATGGCAAAGGCCAGCATTTTTTTCAGTGGATATTTGCTTTCACCGGCAAAGCGTTCGTGCCGGTCGTAATAGACGTAATCGCTGCGAAAACCAATTAGCGGAACCAATCCTCTCAAAAATAGGTTGACTTCCCTATATTGTCCCAGCGCTTCCAAAGCCCGGCGGCTCATCAGACGGTAATCGGCATGGTTATACACCACATCGGCCCCCAGTAGCCGCATGAATTTATAGAATCCCTGGGCAGTGGTGCGCTTAAAAAATGTATCGGTTTCCCGGCGGTTGCGCACGCCATAAACGACATCGCAACCGTCGAGATACTTTTCGACAAACTGGTCGAGTACGCCCACATCGTCTTGTAAATCGGCATCCAAGCTAATGGCGCAGTCGCATTCTTTGGCTGCTGTCATGAGACCGGCCAGCAGCGCATTCTGGTGGCCGCGGTTGTGGCTGAGCTTCACTCCGCGTACCAAAGGATTCTCCCTTTGCAAACGGGTAATCATGGGCCAGGTTTCGTCGCGGCTGCCGTCGTCCACATACAGCACACAGCTTTTTTCATCACACAAGCCTTTTTGCCTCATGTCATGAAGTTTTTGCAGCAATACCCGGTTGGTTTCGGGCAGAACTTCCTGCTCATTGTAACAAGGAACGACGAGGAATACAAAAGGCGCCTTCACGATTCTTCCTCCTTTTCCAACGGGTCCTCTTCCGGCTTGACCAGTATGGGATGCTTGGGGTTAAAATGGGCGTCCTGATGCAGACCGGTGAAATGCGAAAAGGGACGGGGCGTAAACGGTGACCGGGAAGCAACCGGTACCTGACGACGGCGGAAAAAGCGCGCACAAAGGAGATACAGTGCGAGTAGCAGGACGGAAATAAGGGAAATAAGGGCCCCGATTTTCAGACCCGGCGTTTCGTAGGTAAAGACAATGGTCCTTTCCCCGGCGGGCACTTTTACGGCCATGAAACCTACGCTCACTTGTTCCACTTGGACGGGCTCCCCATTGACCGTGGCACTCCAGCCCGATTCATACGGAACACTGAAAAAGACGAGCCGCTCTTTGTCTCCGGACGAAACGGCTGTAAAACCGGATGTGGTGTAAGCAAACGATGAACACGATGTACGGGCCCGGTCTTCACAGTCGGTCTTGTATTGGTTTTCATCCCAGGAAAGGGAATAGATATTGGTCATAGGAGAGAGTAAATCCCCGTAGGTTTCGATCTGTTCGTCCGAGAGAACCAGGCAGTGCAGCAAAACACTTTCCCGGGTACTTTCTGACAGAGATTCATATTGCTCCTGCGTGATGTAAAAATCATAGGAAAAACCCATGGGAATATAGTTATCGTTTTGCCAGATATAATACCCGTTCTGATGCCCTACATACGACCAACCAGGCATTTTCGTGTTTTCACCGGTGCTGATATCGCCGAAATTGTCATAATCACTATCGTCATCAAATAGGTATTTACATGAAGTCAGTCCTCGCAGAGCGTAGTGAGTGATATCCGGACGAGAGGCAACATCGCGGGTAACACCGATGCTGTTATAGAAATTCATCACAGAACCGGGCACAATACTGTGGAAACACTGGATGGTTGGGATTTGCCAGAACATACCGGCATTATCCACCGACCCATAAAAATCGCTGCGGCACACATCCAGGTCGTCGGACAGGGACAGGTTATCGCCACCGTTAATATTATAAGGGATTAGATGTGTGTGGGGATTACTGGTTTGCGTTTTCCCCGTAAGCAAAATAAACAGGGTACAAACCACACCAAAACCAGCGGTGGTGCGCAAGAGTAACTGCTGGAATTTTTTCGGATCGCGATGGCGCCATCGTAGGACCAGTGCAACAGCGGCAATGCCCAGCAGCGTGATGGCCAGATAACTCCACAGCCGGGTAGGATAATCTTCCAGGCCGTAAGTCACATAGGAGCCTTCGTCGGTGACGGTCGTTTCGGGCATAAGTCCGATGGTACAAGCAAAAATGGTGACAATCAGGGCATTCCACTTAATGGCCCGTTTCCAGTCAACCCGGCTGTTTTGCAGGGCTTCTACCGTAGCCAGCGCCATCATAAGCGTAAGCATGTAGAACCACCGGGCATAGTACGAACTGACCATAAGCTGGAACATAGAATTGAGCACCGGCACCATGGCCATGACGAATAGCAGTGCCAGCATACGTTTGACCCAGTGATGACGGCGGATTTGCAACCATGCAATGACGCCGGTCATGCCAAACATGGGCAGATAGGCCCCCAAAGACGACCATTTGCTGCCGGAATCCACCGTGAAGTTCGGGCGGGCCGGAATATCCGGCGGGAAGAACAGGCACTGTAAGATATGGATATACCGTTGATTGCGATCGTAAAGCAGTGCGTTCCATCCGTCGGTGTGATTGTTGACCCGGTTGTTTTGCAGCACGCACAAACACGAAGGAATAAGCAGTACACAGGCCATACCAACGCCCAACACCGCTTCCAATAACAGCAGAAGAAAATCTTTGACGCTAATGGGCTGCCAGGAATGAGCAAACATGCGGATGAGCCAGTACAGAATGCAGAATGTAACCATACCGGTGAAGAAGTAGTAGTTTACAAAGCAACAGGCAAAGACCATCAAGGCAAAAATGCCGCGGCGGCGTTTTTCCATGTATTCATCCATGGCCCAGATCAGCAGGGGGAAGAAAACAATGACTTCATGAAAATGGTTAAAAAAGACATTATAAGAAGAAAAGCCGGAAAAGGCGTACAAAATAGCGCCCACAAGTCCGAGGGTATCGGTTTTTGCATACCGGCGCAGATAGATATACCCCGTTAAAGTGGCACAGGCGAATTTTAATACCAGCAGCGGCGCCATTAGATACGGGACCGCTTCACTGGGGAATGGAATCGTCAGCCAGAAAAACGGACTACCCAGTAAGTAAAAGGAGTAGGAACCGAGAAAATTAGCCCCCAAGTCGGTCAGGTGACTCCAGCCCCATTCTCCGTTCCGAATGGCATCGTGACATAGCTGATAAAACGGTACCTGCTGGACATTAAAATCCCCGTAATACAGAAACAGGCCGTTATCTACTACGACAAACGGCAGAAACACCACAAACGACATCATCAGCCCCAGCAAAAAGGCATGCAGGTAGCTGTTATCTCGAAAACGGCGACGGACTGTCCCGTTTGACAGATGCTGCATAGAAGGCTCCTCCTTACGATAGACATAAAAAATCGATTAGCCACAGCCATTATAACACACCCAAAAGAGGAGAGGGAAGAGCAGGAAAAGGCTTTTTATAAGAAAAAACCGGTCACGTGGGGGCAAAATAGAAAGGAACATACCGGTTTTTTTCAAAAAATGCAAAGAAATCCCAAAATTTGAGGGGGAAACCATATTATTCTTTTGGAGAATTAAAGAATTAGAAGATAGGCATATAATGTTGAAATTGAATGAAAAAAAGGCCCTGATTTCGTGCCGACAGTATGTTGACAAAGAGGGAGGAACCGTCCAATGCAGGAAGAAGAAAAGAAAAACGAAACCGGCAGTATGCCGGAAGAGGTTTTACAGGAAACCGCCGGCCTGGACAATCAGCCCAAACCGGAAGAGATCTTTTCCCACAGTGAACGCGACCCGAAAGGGGAAAAGCCGAAAAAAAGCCGGAAACGGATGGTGGCCAGTGTGGTCATTAGCCTATTCAGTGTGCTTTTTGTGGTGGCAGGTGCTTTGGTTTTGCGAGCAAACAGCCTTTTATCCGGGTACCACTATGTACCCGATGAAAGCAGCCAAAGCGACAATACCACATCGGGCGATAACCAGAACGGTGAAACCAATGTGGTAGCCGAAGGCGAGGCCTACATGAAAGACGGCCTGTATCATGATGACCAGGTGATGAACATTTTGCTTCTGGGCGTCGATGATTACCAGGCAAACGATGTGGGACGCAGCGACTCGATGCTGCTGGTTTCCATTGACAAGCGCAACCAGAAGATCAAAGTTACGTCGTTTATGCGCGATATGTATTTGTCCATTCCCGGCTATGCCAATAACCGCATCAATGTGGCCTATTCGCTGGGTGGGGCTCCCCTGCTGGTGAAAACCATTGAAAAGAATTTTGGGGTGGATATTGATAAATATGTCATCATCGATTTTGAAGCATTCCCCTCAATTATTGAGGCGCTGGGCGGCATTGAAGTAACCCTCAGCGAAGGAGAAGCCGATGAGATCAACCGTAAATCCGGCGAAGACCCTTCGCTGTATGTGACGGCCGGTACCCATAAGTTGACCAGCAAGCAGGCCCGGTATTATGCCCGGATTCGCATGCAGGACTATACCGACCCGGAAACCGGGGAAGTGTATTATTCCGATTACGGCCGTACTAAACGGCAACGCCATGTGATTGATTTGGTGCTGGAAAACCTGAAGGGATCGGATGTCAATACGCTGCTGAATATTGCCAATCAGGTTGTGCCGTATATCATCAGTAATATTAGTCCGGACGAGATGCTGCAGATCGTGTATGAAGCGCCCGCTTATCTGGGATACGACATGCTGGAACTGCAAATGCCTGATAACCAGTATCATACCGGCACCAGCGTGATTATCAGCGGGATGAAAGCTTCGGTATTGATTCCTGATTTGGAAAAGAATTCCCAGCTGCTCAATCACTTTATTTATGAAGATTCGTTTGAAGAGACGGCGTCACTACCCGATGATTACACCGGCGAAGATCCGTTACTACAGGAATAACCAATCGGCAAGACCGATAAAAACGGCGCTCCTCTTTTCGCTTTTGACGAAAGGAGAAGCGCTGTTTTTGGGAGAGGAGGTAGAAGATGGCAGCTGAAATTATCTTTTGGAGAAGTCCCCGGCGGCAGGTGATTTATACCGTGGGCATTGGGTTTTGCGCGTTTTTGGGGCTAGGCGCCGTCTACCTCATTTTATGTACGGCAGCCAATTGGTGGCTGGGATTCAATCGGTCTTTAACAGGTACTTACTGGGGAACCGCTATGGGTTTGGCGCTCATTTTGGCGTTGGGAGCCGTTGTGGGAGACACCTTCTTTTGCCGCTACAAAGATCTTGCAAAACGGAACCGGCTGGTGATTACAGACCGGCGCGTGTATGGTCTGGCGCAGGGGGAACCGTTTGACTATCCGCTGTGGCAGGTGGTGGAACTGGAAGCCGGGGACTCACACACCTTGTGGGTGGGTACGCTTTCCGGGGGTATTCGGCTGCGGGGTATGCCGGCCCCACAGACCGCGGTGTTGGCTTTTCGCAATGCCCGGCAAGCCATGGATAAGGACAGCCGGCCTTCTCTGCCAGAAAAAGTCATGCGTGTGCACATGACGATTTCATCGGTACAGGCTCATGAAGGAGGCAAACGGGATTTGCTGCTGCCCGGGTATGAACCGGTGCAGGTACAAATTCCCGTAGGCGTGCACAGTGGTACAGTGCTGTGTTTGCCGCGCCTGGCACTGCAAAAAAAGGGACGCACACAAACGGAAGAAAAAAGGGTATATATTACCGTTTATGTCCGGGAAGACAAAGGATTCTCCGGGCGGGAATTATCATAAAAGAAGGAAGCGGAAAACATGCGTTTTGCCAATCGGATGGATGCATTTGGAACCGGGATTTTTTCGGTTCTCTTGCAGAAAAAGCAGGAAAAAGAAGCACAAGGGGTTTCGGTCATTGACCTTTCGGTGGGTACGCCCAATATCCCACCGGAAGAGCGCATTCGCCAGGTGCTCAGCCAGGCGGCGTTAGACCCGAAAAGTTATGTATACGCCATTCGCGATACATCCGCACTGCAAAAAGCCGCCGCCGAGTGGTACCGGCGGCGCTATGGAGTAGAGTTGGACCCTCAAACGCAGGTGTGTTCGCTGATGGGGTCCCAGGAAGGACTATCCCATATTGCTCTGACGGTAGCCGACCCCGGTGATATTGTGCTGGTACCCGACCCCTGCTATCCTGTTTTTGCGGATGGTCCCCGGGTAGCAGGCGCCCGGCTTTCGTACATGCCGCTGAAAAAAGAAAACGACTATCTGATTGATTTTTCAGCCATTGATCCCGAAACGGCACGCCGGGCGAAATTGATGATGGTTTCGTATCCCAATAACCCCACTTGTGCCATTGCCCCGCCTTCGTTTTACCGGGAGCTGATTGAATTTGCCCGTACCTACGATATTATGGTGCTGCACGATAATGCTTACAGCGAGCTGACCTTTGATGGAGTCAAAGGAGGGAGCTTCCTTTCTTACCCCGGTGCTATGGATGTAGGGGTGGAATTTAATTCCCTGTCGAAAACCTACGGGATGGCTGGGGCCCGGGTAGGTTTCTGCCTAGGCAACCGGGAGATGGTCGAAAAGCTAAAGCTACTGAAATCCAATATGGATTACGGCATGTTCCTGCCGGTGCAACAGGCAGCGATTGAAGCCATTACCGGTGACCAAAGTTGCGTCGAACGTACAAGAAAGGCCTATCAGCGCCGACGGGATGCTCTTTGCCGCAGTTTTGCTCAGGCCGGTTGGACAATTGACCCGCCCAAAGCGACCATGTTTGCATGGGCGGCAATTCCGAAAACATTTTCGTCTTCCCAGGCATTTGCTCTGGAACTGCTGGAAAAAACCGGAGTACTGGTAACGCCGGGCAGCGGTTTTGGCCCGTCTGGGGAAGGGTATGTGCGGCTTGCGCTGGTACAGGATGAGGATGTCATTCTGGAAGCTGCCGGTCGTATTGCCAAAAGCGGTTTGTTCGGAGAATAAATAACAAAGAGCGGTTCGTTTCCTACACGGAAATGAACCGCTCTTTTTTTCGTCAATATAAAATAATCGTGTCGTCTTTTACAGCGGCCCGGCATTCATAGCTCTGCTGGTCGCCAGTTTCACAGTCGAAAATCGAATGGAACACAAACGAATCCTTTTCATCGCTCATCACGTATTTCGCCACTAAGTACCGGTCCTCGGCACAGCCAATGGGACGTCCCAGGTCGCGGCTGTATTCTGCCTTTACATGGGAATTGAGTACCCCGGTGATCTGATAGGTACGCCGTCCCTCCTGTAAACGATAGGCCCGGCCGGTATTCCGTTCAAAAAAGGTAAAGCTGGTTTCGTCATCCCGGCGCAGTACCGCAGCAATGGATCGTTCCCCGGTTTCTTTTTCTACGGCGACAATGCGTTCATCATCCCGGGGGAAATACACGGCCCGGAAGTATAAATAGCGGGCGTCTTCTCCGCACAGGCGAATCATAGCGTTAGTATCGGTGCCAAATAAGTGAACCAGGGGCAGATATTCTTCCTGTTTTTCAGCAGCTGTCAAAAAGGAAGAAAGAGGACAGGCCCAAATGCGGTCGCAAATGCGATTTCCCAGCCAGCGCCGGTCCTGATAACAGGTTTCCTTTTCCTGCTCGCTGCCATAGGTATCCTGAATCAGTAGTTGGCTTTCCCCACCGGAAACAAACAACGAAATCTGATCAGGATGCAGAGCGCATATCCGGGGATCACGTACATAAACATACCGGTGTTGATCAATATCATACAGGTATACAACTTGGGACAATCCGGTTAACGACTGGTAATCATCAAACAAAGATTTATGGGCTTCATTTTCGCCGGTAAAAAGCAATAACTGCGAACGGCTTAACACTACACTACCGGCAAACGAACCGATGAGATGAATTTCCTCCAGGTTTTTTTCTTCCCCAGTTTCGACGTCCAGACGCAATACCCAAATCACGCTGCCGCCATTTTCCATGACGATAATAAGATCCTGCCCCATGAGGGTATAGTGCTGTACATAGGAAGGGTCCGTAAGGAAATAGTTGGCAATAATAGTTTCCCGGCGAGTCAGACGGTCATAAGACAGGAGAAAAAGGCTGTTGTGCCCTTCTTCGTTTTTTTCTTCCGCATAGCAAATATTCGTATCGCTGACGCGGATCAATTCCACGCTGCTGGCGGTCACCAGATTTCGTATATCCACGACTTTCACGGCGTGCGTCCCCTGCCTCTCTCTATCGATATTACTCACAGTATATCATAGTTTATTTATTTTTTCATTACATTTTTTCTAAATAAGCAGTATACTTAACGTATTAGAAAGAGGAAAGGACGTGGTTTGATGCACGTCAGAAAAATGCCGGGGAAAATTGAAGTGGATTTGCATGGATTGATGAGAGAAGATGCCGCTTACCGGCTTTCTCATTTACTCACTCATGCAGGGCCGGATGTTCAGGAAGTTGTGGTCATTCATGGGTACACCAGGGGCACAGCGCTCAGGGATATGGTACGAAAGGAGTTTACCCATCCGCGTTTAAAAGCCAAACTGCCAACACTCAACGAAGGAACCACCCGGTTTTTACTGAAAAAATAACGAAAACCAAAATATTAGACAAACGGTATTCATATTTGTCCCCTATACTTGAGGATAACACCATTTTCTCATGAAAACAGGACGATTTTTCGTATAAAACCGATGATTTATGCAAAAAAGGAGGCCTTCGGCTTCATGCAAAG
>CAJKJS010000033.1 GCA_905200265.1 uncultured Oscillospiraceae bacterium | reverse complement strand
GGGAGGAAGAAGAAGCGATGAAAAAAGAACTGGTAGGGGAACTGCTCGAATACCGCCAGTGCCGGGAAGCTGCCATGCTATTTGCCCAGCAATTTACATTTGACCGGATTGTACGCCCCGCCATGGAATTTCCGAAAGAGCGTGCATACCGGGGCAAAATTGACCGACGGGCCTTATATGAAGCATGTTTAGCCGCCAGTGGCCGGAAAAAAGTGCCTATGCCAACAGAAGAAGCCTTTTCAGGCATTGTGCGTCACCGCATTGTTTCGGTGTCTTCGCAGATTGTGTCGGTATTGCGGCGTTTATGGAAACAGCCGCGCCTTGCATATAAACGCCTTTTTTTGGAAAAACAAGATAAGAGCGAACGGGTAGCTGCTTTCCTGGCTTTACTGGAACTCATCCGCAGCCGACGGGTGCGGGTAGAAGGTGAAGGGGACCATATCGAAGTTTGCTTATTAAAACGGGAGGGCGAACAGTGAAAATCAAAGAAATCCAAGCACAAATGGAAGCCATCCTGTTTGCCAACGGGGAACCCATGGAAATTACGCGTCTATCCCAAGTGCTGGAAGTGGAAGAAGAAACAACGGAGAAAATCCTGACCCTTCTTTCTCAGCGGTACGGGGATGAGGAAAGTGGTTTGTGCCTATTGCGCCTGGGGGATACGGTTCAAATTTCCGTGCGTCCCCAGTGGAGCCAAAAGGTGCGCGAAGCCCTAGACCTGCGAAGGAATGTGCCGCTTTCGCAGGCGGCCATGGAAGTGCTGGCGGTGATTGCCTATAATCAGCCGGTTACCAGAGCCTATATCGAACAGGTCCGTGGGGTGGATTGCTCCGGGGCGATCAGTGGCCTAATGAACAAAGAACTGATCGAAGAACGGGGACGGCTGGAATTGCCAGGCCGGCCGCTACTTTATGGAACCACGCACAATTTTCTTCGTTGTATGGGCATTACGTCCTTGTCGGAATTGCCGGCTTTGCCGGATAAAGAAGACGACGGGCAATCGGAGGAAATGGCACCAGCGGCACAGTAAACCGGCTTTTTCATGCAGCGGAAAACTAGGAGGAGGAAACAGCATTGATGGTTTGGCTATGGATCATAGGTTTGCTGCTGACAATCTTCCTGTTGTTTCAAATCCCGCTTACCTTTGACTTTTCCCTAAAAGAAACGGTGTTCTTCCGAATTCAGTTCCTGTTTTTTCACTGGGAACCTTTCAAGGAGAAACCTAAAAAAGAAAAAAAGGGAAAAAAGAAAAAGAAGCCATCGAAATCTCCAAAACCTCGAAAAGCGAAAAAGAAAAAAGAGAAGCCAAAACCGCAGCCGGATGAAAAAAAGCAGGGACTGGTTTCTGCCTTGGCCCAGCGTAAAGGGGGCAAAAGCGAAGTCATCCGTTCCCTTGGCCGCAGCGTTTTGTACAGTGGCCAAGCACTAAAAAAACTGGTGGGTGGTATCCACCTTACCCGATGGAATTTGTTGCTGCAGGTAGGAGAAGAAACGGCCTATGATACAGCCTTAGCGTATGGTAAGTACTGTGCCGGCACGTATCCGCTGGTTTCTCTCCTTGTACAGTGGTGTCATTGCCGGCGGTATACGGTTTCTGTTGTGCCGGATTTTGATACGCCAGGGCTAAAAGCTGATATCGAGGCAAAGGGATGGATTCGGCCAGGCCGTATCGTTGAGCAAGGCGTGCTGCTAATGATTCGTCTTGTACGCGAATGGCTGCGCAAACCAAAACGAAAGAAACCCAATGAAGAACCTACGGCCCGAGAACTGGCCGAAGAAACGATTCAAAAGGCGGTGCAAAAAATGAATGGACAATCAATCGATAGCATGATGGGATTGACCCTCGATAAGATTCGTAGTATGGCGGATGTGAATACCGTGATTGGCGATCCAATTGTTGTGGATGGTGCTACCATCATTCCGGTTTCAAAGGTGAGCTACGGCTTTGCAGCCGGTGGTTCGGATTTGCCGTGTAAAATGCAGGCACAAAAAGACCTGTTTGGCGGCGGTAGCGGCGGCGGCGTCAATGTAATTCCCGTGGGCTTTTTGACCATTCAGGAAGGCAAAGTGCGGCTTTTGCAGCTGGACCCCTGCACCAGTGCGTTGGATCGTGTGGTAACCATGGCCCCTGGCTTTATGGATACCATCGAATCTTTGGTGGAAAAAATCAAAGAAACGCTTGCCAAACGTAACGAAGAAAAAGAAAAACAGGAAGACGCAAAAACGGAATGACGTTGGATTAACGGGGCATAGAAGCGCGCTTTCCCGCATAGGGTGAGAACAAGGCGGTGAAAGCGATGAGAGGTGTCAAAGCAGTCGGTCTGGCCATTCTGATAAGTGTAATGGGATTCTGGATTCCTGCAAACAACGTGCAGGCCCAGGAATGCTCTGTTTCGGCCCGGGCAGCGGTGGTATATGATCCCCAATCGGATACAGTTTTGTATGAGGTGAGGGGACAGGAGCAGCTGCCCATGGCCAGTACGACCAAGATTATGACGGCGTATTTGGTGCTGGAAAGCGCAGAGCTATCCGATTGGCGGGTGACTGTAAGCGAAACGGCGGTTTCGCAGGAAGGGTCTTCGTCCGGGCTAAAGGCAGGAGATGTGATCCGTCTGTCGGATCTCGCGGCCTGCATGCTATTAGCTTCCGGGAATGAGGCAGCCGTAGCAGGGGCAGAGGCGGTGGCTGGCAGCGAGGAAGCCTTTGTTGCCCGTATGAATGAACAGGCAAAGGCTTGGGGCCTTACTGATACGCATTTTAACACGGCCTCTGGCTTAGATGGCGAAACCCACTATACAACGGCTCGGGATCTGGCAAAGCTGGCATCCCACGCCATGGAGAATGAGGCGTTTTGTGCCTTGTGGTCTGCCAAAGAGCAAAAAGTTTCGGTGCAGGGAGCGGATGGCACCGTACGCACCCTTTCCCTTACGAATCACAACAAACTATTGTGGCAAATGGAAGGCTGTATAGGCGGCAAAACCGGGTATACCCAAAAATCAGGACGCTGTCTCGTCTCCTGCGCAGAACGGGAAGGCGCGCGATTGATTGCCGTTACTCTGCACGATCCGGATGATTGGAGTGATCACGAAGCCCTGATGACATACGGGTTTTCGCAGATGACACGCTTAACGGTGAAAGAAACAGAAGCAGTCGCTACCGTAACCACACAGGATGGAGGCTCTTTCCAAGCGGTACCGGCACAGGAAGAGATAGGTTTTGTTTTGCCGAAAGAAAAACAAAATGTTGTTAGGCAAGTGAACTGCCCCATCCCACAAACGACTCCCACCGAAGGGGATACAGTCGGGCAGATCGAATATTGGTTACAGGAAAAGAAAATAGGACAGATTTCCCTTGTAGCCCGGCAAGTTGTAGCACCACCGGAAAACTTGCCCTGGTGGGAAGAGGGATGGCAGGCCCTGTTATCTTTTTTGGGCCTTGCGTAAAGAAAGTCAAGTAGAAAAGAGAGGAATGTTCATGGCAAAAGATACACGCCTGCAAAAAATGCTGGCGGATTGCGGCGTGGCTTCACGACGTAAAGCAGAAGAAATGATCCAGGCTGGACTGGTTACGGTCAATGGCGAAACCGCTCACATTGGCGATAAAGTCGATCCCCGGCGGGACCGTGTAGCTGTTAAAGGCCGCCCGGTACAGCCGCGGAGCAAAAATGTGTACATTATGCTGCATAAGCCCCGGGGCTATATTACCACGATGAGTGATGAGATGGGACGTCGTTGTGTGGCGGAACTTGTCAAAGAGATTCCTGAGCGCATCTATCCGGTGGGCCGGTTGGACCGGGACTCGGAAGGGTTACTGCTTATGACCAATGACGGTGCTTTTGCCAATAAAATGGTGCATCCGTCCATGCATGTGCCAAAAGTGTACCGGGTTACGATCCGCCCCAGTATCACAGAAGATCAACTTACCCAAATGAGCGTGGGCATGGAGATTGACGGGGAAAAGACCCTGCCGGCTTCGGTACGGGTGCTGGAACAGCAACAGGGCCGTGTGGTGCTGGAAATTGTATTACAGCAAGGACGTAACCGCCAGATTCGAAAAATGTGCGAACAGCTGGGCCTGGAAGTAGCTCGCCTGAAGCGGATTGCCATGGGACCGGTGAAACTGGGTATGTTGCAGCCCGGACAGTACCGGGAACTGACAAAAGAAGAAATAAAAGGATTATTAGCCAGTGCACGGGCCCATGCACGCCGTGGTGCGCCGGTGGAACCGCCGCCAAAAGGGCCTCGTCCTACTCACAAACCGGCCACATCCCGGCGCAAATAAGGACAAGCTGGAAAAATCTTTCCGAAATTCGGCAGGTTTTTTGTCGGAGGTCTTGTCAATATGGCAGAAATGTTTTATAATTAACGAGTATGTTGTTTATTCTCACTTATCACGAGAAATGGAGGAACATTTATGAGCGCAAGCAATGAATTGCAGGCCTCTCGTGATGCACTGCTCAAAACCAGTGCATACAAACGTATCTCCCGTTTGTTTGACGAGGGCTCTTTCCAGGAGATCGACGCCTATGCAAAATCCGGTGACGAGTACGCTGAGGCCGCTGCGGGCCGCGGTACAATTGAAGGCTGCCCGGTATATGCGTATGTGCAGAACCCGGATATCTGCGGCGGTGCGATGAGCAAAGCACAGGCCCAGAAGATCAAAAAGGTGTATGATCTGGCCCTTAAAGCCGGCGCTCCCGTGATCGGTGTGTTCGATTCCAACGGTGGCCGTCTGGATGAAGGTGCTGCTATGATGGCAGCTTACGGCGAAATCTTGCTGGCCAGCAATAACCTGTCCGGTGTTGTGCCGCAGATCGCGCTGGTGCTCGGGCCTTGTGTTGGTACGTCGGCCATGATCGCAGCCGGTGCTGATTTTGTGGTGATGTCCGATAAAGGGGAACTGACCCTGGATACCGCCGGTGCTGATGCCAGTGCAAAAGAAGCTATGAGCGCTGGTGTTTGCCATATCGCAGCAGGCAGCGAAGATGACGCGATTGCAGCTGTGCGCAATCTGCTGGTGAAGTTGCCTTCCAACAACCTGTGCGGAGCTCCTGTTGTGGACTTTGCCGGTGTGGCGGCAGCAGGTGCCACTGTGGCCGGTATGAAGGCAGCCGATGCTGTTAAGGCGATGGCTGATGAAGGCTCTTTCGTAGAACTGAGCCATGACTTTGGTTCCTGCGTGTGCACCGGCCTGGCGGCTATGAACGGCCTGACGGTTGGTATGGTAGCGCTGGATGGTACGGTTTGCGGCGACGGTTGCTCCAAAGCGGCTCGCTTCGTGCGTTTTTGCGATGCGTTCTCGCTGCCTGTCGTAACGGCTGTACATGCGGATGGCTTTACCAGTGTGCGTGAAGCTTGCAAGCTGAGCAATGCTTACAGTGAAGCCACGACGGCAAAAACGACGGTGATCTGCGGTCATGCTGTGGGTGCCGTTTATATTGCTGTGGCAGGCCGTGGTGCCAATGCTGATATTACGCTGGCCTGGCCGGATGCGGTTGTTTCTCCGCTGGCTCCGGCAACGGCTTGCATGTTTACCTGCAGCGATAAGTTGGCAGGTTCGGCTGATCCGGTTCATGACCGTGAAAAGCTGATCGAAGAATATGCCAAAACGGAATGCACGCCTTTCAAAGCGGCAGCGGAAGGCTTTATTGAAGATATTGTACTGCCGGAAGAAACCCGTGCGAAAGTGCTGGGTGCTTTGGACATGCTCGCTGGTAAGCGCGTACAGCGCCTGGCGAAGAAGCATGCCAATATTCAGCTGTAAGGACCGATCAGAGACAGGAGGAACGATCAATTATGAAAAATCTGAAAGTTACCGTAAATGGTGTGGCTTATAGTGTACAGGTAGAAGAAGTAGGTGGCGCAGCTCCCGTAGCCGTTGCCCCTGTAGCGGCTCCGGCCCCTGCGGCTGCTCCCGCTCCCGCAGCAGCTCCCGCGCCTGCGGCTGCTCCTGCTCCTGCCGCTGCTCCCGCTGGTGCTGAAGCGGTGAAAGCTCCGATGCCCGGCACGATTCTGAGCGTGAACGTTAAAGCGGGCGATTCCGTAAAATCCGGCGATGTGCTGGCCATCCTGGAAGCTATGAAGATGGAAAACGAAATCATGGCTCCCCATGACGGCGTAGTTGCAGCTGTGCATGTGAACAAGGGCGAAAGTGTCGATACCGGCGCTCCCATTGTTTCCCTCCAGTAAGGGGGTCCTGTGCTATGGCTAAAAAAATTCTGATTACCGAAACGGTTCTGCGTGACGCGCATCAGTCTCTGCTGGCTACCAGAATGCCGCTGAGCGACATGGAACCGATCCTGGAAAAAATGGATAAGATCGGGTTCTTCTCCCTGGAATGCTGGGGCGGCGCTACGTTCGATGCATGCATGCGCTTTTTGAATGAAGATCCCTGGGTGCGTCTGCGTACGATCAAAGACAAGTGCCCCAACACGAAACTGCAAATGCTGTTCCGTGGCCAGAATATGCTGGGTTACCGTCACTATGCGGACGACGTGCTGGAATACTTCGTACAGAAGTCCGTGGCGAATGGTATCGATATCATTCGTATTTTCGACGCTCTGAATGATATTCGGAACCTGCAGTCTGCCGTACATGCGGCGAAGAAGGAAGGCGCTCATGCACAGATCGCTATTTCCTACACCACGGGCCCGGTGTTCACCACGGAATACTATGTGGATTATGCCAAACGGATTGAAGAAGCCGGGGCAGACTCCATCTGCATCAAAGACATGGCTGCTCTGTTGACGCCGTACAAGACCGCTGAACTGGTTCAGGCGATCAAGAGTGCTGTAAGCATTCCGGTGGACCTGCATACGCACTATACGTCTGGCCTGGCTTCCATGTGCCTGCTCAAAGGCATTGAGGCCGGTGCGGATATCATCGACACCGCTATGTCGCCTTTGGCTCAGGGTACGTCCCATGCTCCCACCGAATCGATGGTGGCAGCTCTGCAGGGCACGGAATACGACACGGGCCTGGATCTGATCGCACTGAGCGAAGTGCGTGAATACTTCATGACCCTGCGTGAAAAGTATATCAAGGAAGGCCTCTTGGATCCCAAGATGCTGACTGCCGATGCGAAGGCTCTGATTTATCAGGTGCCCGGCGGCATGCTGTCGAACCTGCTGTCGCAGCTGAAACAGGCTGGCAAGGAAGACAAGCTCACCGAAGTGCTGGAAGAAGTGCCGCGCGTGAGAAAAGATGCCGGTTATCCGCCTCTGGTAACGCCCACCTCGCAGATCGTGGGTACGCAGGCTGTGTTCAATGTCATTTTGGGCGAACGCTACAAGATGTGCAACGACCAGTTCAAAGATCTGGTAGCTGGCATGTATGGCAAAACCCCTGTGGAAATTGATCCGGAATTCCGTAAAAAGATCATTGGCGACCGTGAACCGGTAACCTGCCGTCCGGCTGATCTGATCGAACCCGAACTCGACAAGCTCCGCAAAGAATGCGCGCAGTGGACCGAACAGGAAGAAGACGTACTGTCTTATGCCATGTTCCCGAAAGTGGCGCCCGGCTTCTTTGAAAAGAGAAAAGAAGAAAAGTACGGGATCGACGGCAAACATGCGGATGCCGCTAACAAAGTGCACCCCGTGTAAGGAATCATTCCCTATAGAAACATGGAGGGTAGAGAAGCAATTCTCTACCCTTTTCTTTTTTGGAATGGTTGCAAAGGATGCAGGAACATGGTAAAATAAACTGTATATGTATTTCTATTGCATTTTGCATAGAATGAAACTCCAATGGGGGTATGTTCCATTGATCAGAAGTATGACAGGATATGGCCGGGCGGAGGATACCGTAAACGGCCATCGCGTAACCGTAGAGATCAAATCCGTTAACCATCGTTATTTCGAATTTGGATGTCGTACACCACGGGGCTATGCGTTTTTGGATGACAAACTAAAAGCGTATATGCAGTCTCGCGTTTCCAGAGGGAAGATTGATTTGTATGTATCGATCGAAACGCTGGAAGATGCGCCGGTTCAAGTGCTGGTGAACCATTCTATGGCGGCGGGATATGTCAAAGCTTTGCAGGAACTTCGCGACCGGTATGGGCTTTCGGATGATCTGACAGCGGTGGGGCTTTCCCGTTATCCGGATATTCTGTCGGTGCATAAGGCGCCCGAAAATGAAGAAGCGGTATGGGATGCGGTTTTGCCGGTACTGAAAAGTGCCGCCGACCGGTTTGTCGCCATGCGTGAAGCGGAAGGCGCCCGCATGAAAGAAGACGTGCTGACCCGGGCTGGTACGATTCTTTCGCTGGTTCAAAAGGTGGAAGAACGTTCGCCGCAGTCTGTTTCGGAATATGAGCAAAAATTGCGTGCGAAAATTCAGGAAATGTTGGGAGACGCGCAGGTGGATGAACAGCGTTTGCTGACGGAAACAGCTATTTTTGCTGACAAAGTGGCCGTGGCGGAAGAAACCGTACGGTTGCGCAGCCATTTTGAGCAGCTAAAAACCATGCTGCAAGCTGACGAAGCCGTTGGCCGCAAGCTGGATTTTCTGGTGCAGGAAATGAACCGGGAAGCCAACACCATTGGTTCGAAGTGCTGTGATGCCTCGATTGCTTACATGGTGGTGGATATAAAGGCTGAGATCGAGAAGATCCGTGAACAGATCCAGAACATTGAGTAAAGGAGGCGGCGGATGAAACTGATCAACATTGGCTTTGGCAATATGGTTTCGGCTAGCCGGTTGGTGGCCATCGTGAGTCCTGAATCGGCGCCCATTAAACGGATTGTGCAGGACGCAAAAGAGAGGGGTTCCCTCATCGATGCAACCTATGGCCGGCGTACCCGTGCCGTGATTATCATGGATAGCGACCATGTTATTCTATCGGCAGTACAGCCTGAAACCGTAGCGAACCGCTTAAATGACCGTGATGATGACCTGAACGAAGACGAGGAGATGGAAAACGATGAATAAAGGGTTGGTAATTGTATTGTCGGCACCTTCGGGCTGCGGCAAGGGAACGATCATGAAGCAAATTTTGGATGCGGACCGAAATATTAAACTTTCGATTTCGGCCACCACCCGGGCCCCGCGGGCCGGTGAAGTGGATGGGGAAGATTATTTCTTCCTCAGCCGTACGGAGTTTGAAGAAATGATTCAAAAGGGCGATATGCTGGAACATGCCGAATATGCTGGCAATCTCTATGGTACACCCAAGGGCCCGGTGGAGATTTGGTCCAACGAAGGCAATGACGTTGTACTGGAAATTGAAGTGCAGGGGGGCGCCCAGATTAAAGAGAAGATGCCCGATTGTGTGAGCATTTTCATTTTGCCGCCTTCTATGAAGGAACTTAGCCGCCGGCTGCATAAGCGCGGAACAGAAGACGAAGAAGTTATCCAGCGCCGGTTGGCTTTGGCTCGTTCGGAAATGGAACACGCCGAAGATTATGATTACATTGTGGTTAACGATGATCTGAAAACCGCTGTGGAAGATGTAAAGAAGATTATTGCTGCTGAAAAACTGCGCTATAGCCGTTGCAGCGACGTTGTGGAAAGGGTGTTGATCGATGCTTAAACCTTCTGCTAATTTGATTGATTGTCCGCATAAAAGCCGGTATTCGCTGGTGGTGGCTGTGGCAAAACGGGCCCGGGACATTTCGCAGCAGGCTGAAGAAAACCATGAAATCCTGGACGAAAAGCCGGTTGAGATTGCGGTGCGCGATTTTAAAGAGCACAAATGTGTGATCAAGGAACCGGAAGATGCCGTGATCTGATGGGGAACGGGAGGTCAAAACCGATGAAATCGATATGCGCTGCCGTGGCGGTAGAGGGTACGATTTATCATTTTGACCGCCCGTTTACTTATATAGTCCCACCGGAGTACACGGACTGTTTGCAACCCGGGTGCCGGGTGTTGGTGCCCTTTGGCAGTGGTAGCCGTACCCGTCAGGGCCTGGTGCTTACATTGCAACAGGAAGAACCGGCGATGGG
>CAJKJS010000032.1 GCA_905200265.1 uncultured Oscillospiraceae bacterium | reverse complement strand
ACATTCGCTTATTCAGCGCAGTTCGCTTTCAGCGTGGCCAGAGAATCACGCAGTTCCTTGGGCATATGATCGCCAAAGGTGGTGTCGTAGTAGTTCTCGATTTCGTCGGCTTCTTTTGCCCACTTGGCCTTGTCCACTTCCAGGATGGTCTTCAGGTCATCGATGGAGAAGTCCTTCAGGCCTTCCAGGTTGATGTCTTCAGCCTTGGGCACATAACCGATAGCGGTTTCATCGGCATCGACAGCGCCTTCTACGCGCTTAATGATCCATTCCACAACGCGCAGGTTGTCGCCGAAGCCCGGCCAAATGAAGTGGCCGTTTTCGTCCACACGGAACCAGTTCACGTTGAAGATCTTCGGAGCCTTGTCGCCCAGCTTCTTGCCCATGTCGATCCAGTGCTGGAAGTAGTCGCCCATGTTGTAGCCGCAGAAGGGCTTCATGGCCATGGGGTCATGACGCAGCACGCCTACAGCGCCGGTAGCAGCTGCCGTGGTTTCGGAAGCCATGATGGAGCCTACGAATACACCGTGGTTCCAGTCACGGGACTGATACACCAGCGGGGTGGTGGAAGCACGACGGCCGCCAAAGATGATAGCGGAAATCGGTACGCCGGCACCCTTGTCAAATTCGGGGCTGATGCAGGGGCAGTTCTTGGCGGGAGCGGTAAAGCGGCTGTTCGGGTGAGCGCCCTTCTTGTCGCTGGTCTTGCCGTTCCAGGGTTCGCCCGTCCAATCCAGAGCATTTTCCGGAGGATTCTTGTCCAGACTTTCCCACCATACGGTGTTGTCGTCCAGGTTGTGAGCTACGTTGGTGAAGATGGTGCCCTGACGGGTCGTGGCCAGTGCGTTGGGGTTGGACTTTTCGTTGGTGCCAGGCGCCACGCCGAAGAAGCCGTTTTCGGGGTTGATGGCATACAGGCGGCCATCTTCACCCTGCCGCATCCAAGCGATGTCGTCGCCGACAGTCCAAACTTTGTAACCCTTCACGCGATAGCCTTCCGGCGGGATCATCATAGCCAGGTTGGTCTTGCCGCAAGCGGACGGGAAAGCAGCGGACACGTACTTGATTTCGCCCTGGGGATTTTCAATGCCCAGGATCAGCATGTGTTCAGCCATCCAGCCTTCGTTCTTGCCCTGATAGGAAGCGATACGCAGAGCAAAGCACTTTTTGCCCAGCAGCACGTTTCCGCCGTAGCCGGAGTTCACGCTGATGATCGTGTTGTCTTCCGGGAAGTGGCAGATATATCTCTTTTCTTCGTCAATATCGCACTTGCAGTGCAGGCCTTTTACCCAGTCGGTGCTGTCGCCCAGCACGTCCCACACAGCGTTGCCCACACGGGTCATGATCGCCATATTCAGAACCACGTAAATAGAGTCGGTCAGCTCTACGCCAATTTTGGCCAGAGGCGAACCGATGGGGCCCATGGAGTAGGGGATCACGTACATGGTACGGCCCTTGTAGCTTCCGCGGGCGATATCATACAGCATTTTATAAGCTTCCTGCGGGTCCATCCAGTTGTTGGTGGGGCCGGCCTCTTCCTTGGTGTGGGCACAGATGAACGTTCTGCCTTCCACGCGGGCCACGTCGTTTACAGCCGTGCGGTGCAGGTAGCAGCCGGGCAGCTTTTCTTCGTTGAGCTTGATCATTTCGCCGGTCTTGCAGGCTTCGGCGCGCAGCGCTTCGAGCTGCTCTTCCGTGCCGTCGATCCAAACGAGCTGATCCGGATTAACGAGAGCTTTCATCTCGTCGATCCAAGCGAGCACACTTGCATTCTTTGTCATGATTTTCTTCTCCTTCCAGCCCAATGGCCAAATTGAGATACTATTTGTCCGTACGAAAGAAAACTTCCATACACTTTCATTATACGCCTTTGTGAAACGTTTCGCAAGGGGCTATTTCCTGTTAAGTTGTAGGGAATTGTAACTTTTTTGTGAAAACACAAAAGGTTTTTCTATTTCTACCAACTTTTAAAATTTCGCTTTATCCCAGTCGTTAGTCCAGCGTATCTACGGCCATATTGGCGCAGGCATTCAGGTCCATGCCCGCCCGGGTGCCGTGCAGGTATTCATAGTACCCCTGAGAAGCCACCATGGCGGCGTTATCCCCGCAGTAACACAGTTCCGGCCGGTAAAAAGCAAGACCCCGACGGTCGCATTCGGCTTGCAATGTACGGCGCAGCAGGCGATTGGCAGATACGCCGCCGGCAATCACCACCGTTTTAGCGCCGGTAGCTTCTACGGCTTTCATGGTGCCTTTTACTAGGCAGTCCACTACGGCTTTTCGATAGGATGCCGCTAAATCGGGAATGTTGATTTCGTCGCCCCGCTGCTCTGCATTATGCAGCAAGTTAATCACCGATGTTTTCAGCCCCGAAAAACTGAAGTCAAATGGAGCGCCGTCCACACTGGGGCGAGGTAATGTATAGGCCTTGTCACAGCCGCCTTCAGCGACTTTATCCAGGTGGACCCCACCGGGGTATGGCATGCCCATAGCCCGAGCGGCTTTATCGAACGCTTCCCCCGCGGCATCGTCATGGGTATGACCGATGATGTGCAGGGTGGTATAATCTTTTGTTTCAATCAAATGGGTGTGTCCGCCGGATACCACCAGGCACAAAAACGGTGGTTTTAGGTCCGGATGCGTCAGATAATTGGCGGCGATGTGGCTGCGCAGATGATGAACCGGCACCAGCGGCTTTCCGCTGCTCAGCGCCAGGCCCTTGGCAAAATTTACGCCTACCAGCAACGCCCCAATCAATCCGGGGGCATAGGTGACGGCAATGGCGTCAATGGCGGAAAGGGGTGTTTTTGCTTCTTCCAAAGCGCGGCGCACCACACCGGAAATCGCTTCGCTGTGACGGCGGGAAGCAATTTCCGGTACCACGCCGCCATAAAGTTTATGTTCTTCCACTTGGGAAGCTACGACATTGCTCAGCACCCGGCGTCCATCTTCCACGACGGCAGCCGCGGTTTCGTCGCAAGAGCTTTCAATTCCAAGAATCAGCATAATGAAAATCCTTTCGGTCTTGGTTTGCAGGCGGTACCCGCAGTATGTTTCTGCCGGGATTTTTACAAAACGCCGCATGCACTTTATTATACCACTTATTTTTACAGGCGAAAAGTGCTATAATAGGGGCAATCATATAGAAAAAGCAGCCGCAAGGCTGTGCCGCCGGGGAGGCTATGCATGAAACTGCTTGTGTTGGACGGAAACAGCATCGTAAACCGCGCGTTTTACGGGATTAAACTGCTTTCCACGAAAGACGGACAATTTACTAATGCCATTTACGGCTTTTTGACTATGCTGGAACATATCCGCAAAGAGTGTGAACCCGACGGGGTTGCCATTGCGTTTGATCGAAAAGAACCCACGTTTCGCCATGTGGCCTATGCGGCTTATAAGGCCGGACGGAAAGGTATGCCCGATGAACTGGCCCAGCAAATGCCGGTGTTAAAAGAATTATTGGGATTATTGGGGTATCCCATGGTGGAATGCGCCGGATGGGAAGCCGATGATATTTTGGGTACCTTAGCGAAAGCCTGCCGGGACACGGGCAACGAATGTGTGATTGCTACCGGCGATAGGGATAGTTTGCAACTGGTAGGCCAGGGCGTGACAGTACGTCTGGCGGTGACGAAATTCGGCCAGCCTCAGGTCACGCTGTACGATGAAGAGGCCATTCGGGCCCAGTACGGTGTAACCCCGAAACAGATGATTGACATCAAAGCCCTGCAGGGGGACACTTCCGACAATATTCCCGGCGTCAAGGGCATTGGCCCCAAAGGAGCCGGGGAACTCATTCAGAAATACGGCAGTGTGGATTATATTTACAAACACCTGCCGGAGCTGGACATCCGCCCGGCCCTGCGCAAAAAATTGGAAGAAGGGGAAGAATCGGCCCGCCTGAGTTACGATTTGGGCACCATCCGGCTGGATGCTCCCATTGATACCGATTTGACGCATTATCATTTGCAGTCCGGTGACCGCTCGGCGGCCGCCCGGCTCATGGCCCGGCTGGAACTTTTTAAACTGATCGATAAACTGGGCCTGTCCGCTTCTCCAGAACCCGCTGTTTCTTCGCAGGAAACAAACGATCAGGCCCTTCCTAAGGTGCTGGTAAGCGAAGATGCTGCGGCCCTACTCCCCCGCATGGAAGAAAGCGGGAAAGCATGCCTATTGCCCGTTTTTGACAGCGAGGGAGCCCTTTCGGCGCTGTATCTTGGCTGTGGAAACGAGTTTATCAAAACGGGGCCGGATGTGGCACTGCTGCGGGCGCTGTGCCGCAATGAACGCATCGAAAAATGCTTGTGCGACGCGAAACCCCTGTTTGCCTACCTGCTCACTCAGCCGGAAAGCGGCGTAAAAACCGGTATCCATATGGAAAACCTCGGCATGGATTTGTCCTTAGCCGGGTATTTATTAAATCCGTCCGGCAGTGGGTATGACCCTTTGCGCCTGATGCAGGAATACGGCCTGCCGGTGCCCGCCGGAGAGGATGACAACGAAAAAATTATTGTTGGTATGGACAGCCTGTGGCAGACCCTGAAAGGGAAACTGGAAGAAAACGGGCAAATGAGTTTGCTAACCGATATCGAGTTGCCCCTGTGCCGGGTGCTGGCCGTCATGGAACAGGAAGGGTTCCTGGTGGATGCCGATGGGATTCGCGCATACGGAGAACAAATCCAGCAGGCTGCCGAGCAGGCCCAGCAGGCCATTTGGGACGAAGTGGGGTATGAATTTAACGTCAATTCCCCCAAACAGCTGGGCGAAGCCCTTTTTGGTAAACTGGGATTGCCCCACGGCAAAAAGACAAAAAGCGGGTATTCCACCAATGCCGATGTGCTGGAAAAACTGCGGTACGAGAGTACAGCTGTAGAAAATGTGCTGCAATATCGCACGTATGCTAAATTAAAATCCACGTATTGCGACGGGCTGCTGAAAGTCATCGGGGCCGATGGGCGGATTCATTCCCGCTTTAACCAGACGGAAACCCGCACGGGGCGTATCAGCTCCACCGAACCGAACCTGCAGAATATTCCGGTGCGCACGGAACTGGGACGGGAGCTGCGCCGCTTCTTCACCGCGCGGCCGGGGTGGGTGCTGGTGGATGCGGACTATTCCCAGATCGAACTGCGGGTCCTGGCCCATATGGCCCAGGATACCAATATGATCGAAGCCTTCCGGGAAAACCGGGATATTCATAGGGCTACTGCCGCCAAGGTATTCCACCTGCCGGAAGATATGGTCAATTCCGTGCTGCGCAGCCGGGCCAAAGCCGTCAACTTTGGCATTGTTTACGGGATTGGCGCTTACTCGTTGTCCCAGGATATCGGCGTTACCCGTAAGGAAGCCGACGCCTATATCAACGGGTACCTGGAACTGTACAGCGGTGTACGGGACTATATGGAGCGCGTGGTGCAGCAGGCCAAAGAGACCGGTTATGTCCAGACGCTGTTCGGACGGCGGCGTTATTTGCCGGAACTGAGCAGCAGTAGCTTCCCCATGCGCGCCTTTGGTGAACGGGTGGCCCGGAATATGCCCATTCAGGGTACGGCGGCCGATATTATCAAAATTGCCATGGTGCGAGTGCAGCAGCGGCTGGAAAAAGAACAGCGCCGGGCCCGGCTGATTTTGCAGGTGCACGACGAACTGATCGTGGAAGCGCCGCAGGAAGAAGCCGACGCCATAGCGGAACTGCTGACCCAGGAAATGGAAGCGGCTGTGAATTTGTCAGTGCCCATGAAGGCCGACGCCCACGTAGGGCAAACCTGGTATGAAGCGAAAGGCTGAGAAACTATGAAAAAAACCGACTGGATCTGCCCGCTGTGCGGTGAGGCGCTGACCGAAGAAGACGGCGCCCTGCGCTGCCCGGGTGGCCACAGTTTTGATAAAGCCCGGCAGGGGTACTGTCACCTGTTGCCGGTCCAACAAAAACACGCCAAAAATCCCGGGGATAACCGGGACATGGTGCAGGCCCGCCGCCGTTTTTTACAAACCGGCGGCTATGCACCGTTTGCCGAAAAACTGAGACAATTAGTGACCGATGCGCTGCGGGGCAAAGAAAACCCGCTTCTTCTGGATGTGGGGTGTGGCGAAGGATACTATACCGGTTTTCTGTATGACGGACTGCAAAAGGAAGAGATACCCGCGCGGGTAGCAGGGTTTGATATTTCCAAAGAAGCGGTGCGTCTGGCAGCCGGGCGGTATAAAGGCATTGCGTTTGCCGTAGCCAGTTCGTTTGCTATTCCGGTGGCGGACGGAGCATGGGACTGTGTGACGGAAGTCTTTTCGCCCCTGGTTCCCGAAGAATTTCGCCGGGTGATAAAGCCGGGGGGCACGCTGATTTTGGTGGTGCCGGGCCCGCGGCATTTGTGGGAACTAAAAAAAGTGCTGTATGATGCCCCCTATGAAAACGAGCGAAAAGACACGTTTTTTGACGGATTTACCTTTGTAGGCCGGGAAGAAGTTAGCACTCAGCTGACTCTTGATACACCCCAGGTGATTCACGATTTATTTGCCATGACGCCGTATTACTGGAAAACCGGGGAAGAAGGCAGCCGCCGGTTGCAGACTTTGTCGGAACTAAAAACCGAAATCGCATTCGATTTTCTCGTGTACCGCCGAGAGGAGGATACACCGTGATTAAACCCATGGAAGAACGCCATATTTCGGCGATCGCACGGCTGGAGCAGGCCTGTTTTGCCCATCCTTGGAGCGAACAGGCACTGCGGGATGAACTAGAAAATGAACAGGCTGTCTTTTTTGTGGCGGAGGACGAAACCGGTCGCCTGATGGGATACACCGGCATGCACGTGGTGTTGGGGGAATGTTACATGGATAATCTGGCGGTCGATCCATCATTTCGCCATAAGGGCGTGGGCCGGGCGCTTTTGCAGGCGCTGATCGACTGGGCCTATGAGCATGAAGGGGTGTTTCTCACCCTGGAAGTGCGCCCCAGCAACGAAATAGCCCGCCATTTATATACAGCCATGGGGTTGAGGGAAGTAGGGCGCCGCCCGCGGTATTACACCGACCCCACCGAAGACGCTTTGCTTATGACGGTATCTTTCGATTCGGCCGTTTCATCAAAGACATAAAGGAAGAGTAGCATTTTGAACAGGAAAATTGGAAATTTAACGCTTGATAGCCGCATCATTTTGGCGCCGATGGCCGGTGTAACGGATCGTTCCTTCCGCACGCTGTGCCGGCGCTTTGGGGCGGCGTATGTTGTGACGGAAATGGTCAGTGCCCGGGCGCTGCAATTCCGCGATAAAAAAACGGCCCGGTTGATGACCCTGGGAGAAGAAGAGCGCCCGGCGGGCATTCAGCTTTTTGGCGATGATCCGGCTATTATGGCGCAGGCAGCCGAAAAAGCCATGAAATTTAACCCCCAGCTCATCGATATCAATATGGGATGTCCAGCGCCGAAAATTGCCAACAACGGCAGCGGCAGCGCTTTGATGAAAGACCCCGAAAAGTGCGGCCGCATGGTAGAAGCCGTGAAAAACGCCTGCGATGTGCCGGTGACGGTGAAAATCCGCAAAGGCTGGGATCGGGATCATGTAAATTTTCTCGAGGTGGCGAAAATCTGTGAACAGGCGGGGGCCGATGCCATTGCGCTGCACGCCCGCACCCGGGACCAGATGTACCAGCCGTCGGCCGATTGGAACAGTATCCGTGAGTTAAAACGGGCCGTTTCCGTGCCGGTAATCGGCAACGGGGATGTGACCGACGCCCAGTCGGCATGCCGTATGCTGGAAGAAACGGGCTGCGATTTTCTGATGGTGGGCCGCGGAGCCATGGGCAACCCGTGGATTTTCCAGCAAATTAACGTGTATCTGACCGAATCGTGCCGGATTCTGCCCGGCCCTGGTATTGCCGAGCGGTTGGTGGTCATGGTGCGGCATATCCGCGCGCTGTGCGAAGAAAAAGGCGAAAATGTGGGCATGCGGGAAGCACGTAAACATGTGGCCTGGTATCTGCACGGGTTGCGCGGCGCCGCGGGGTTCCGCCGCCGGGCTGGGGAACTGAGTACGCTTGATGATCTGGATAAGCTGGTGGAAGAGGTATACCGCCGGTACCGGGACGAAGAAAACAGAGAAGAATCCTAAAAATAGGAAAGGCGGGGAAAGAATGCCAGATATTTCATCGTTATCGGATACCTTTTCCGTGCAAAACCTGGATGAAACCGATATCCCATGGATTTATGAGCTGTGCCGGGACAACCCGCTTTTTTACCGGTATCATCCGCCGTTTGTCACCAAAGAAGATTTAAAACAGGACCAGCAGGCGCTGCCCCCCGGCAAAACGAAAGACGATAAGTACTATATCGGTTTCTTTTCGGAGGGACAACCGGTGGCCGTCATGGACCTGGTTCTCGGGTATCCGCAAGCGGATACGGTCTTCATTGGCTTTTTTATGATGGAAGCAAAGTGCCAGGGGAAGGGTATCGGCTCTAGGATTATCGGGGAAGTATGCACCGGCCTTTCCCAGTGGGGGTATAGCCGGGTACGGCTGGCAACCGACCGGGAAAATCCCCAAAGTAACGCTTTTTGGGAGAAAAACGGCTTTCTTTTTGTGGAAGAAAAGGGACCGTATTTCTTGCGGGAACGAATTTTGTAAAAGAAAAGGGAACGCGACTGCGTTCCCTTTTTATTTGTGAATAGAAAGTTCAATGTTGTTCGGTAAAGAAAAATCATCCGGGACAAGTTCCGATAAATTGGCTTTTGGGTCGCGGATCAACCGTCCGGCTTGACGGGTAATAGCGGCTTCCACCACATTGCGGGCCAACCGTCCGTTGCCGCCGGTTCGGGCGCTTTGAGCCTGAACCGCTGTAAAATACGACACCAGTTTTTCCCGGCAGCTAGGGGCTATCCGGTATCCCTTCTGCTCGGCTTGCAAGCAGGCAATTTGCCACAATTCGTCCCCGGTGTAGTCGGGGAACTCAATACGGTGAGGGAACCGGGACGCGAGCCCCGAATTGGAGCGCAGAAACTCGTCCATTTCTTTGGTGTACCCGGCCAAAATGACGATGAGTTCCTGCCGGTGGTCTTCCATGCCTTTGACTAGCGTATCCACCGCTTCCATGCCAAAGGAGTCATCTTCACCCCGGCACAGGGAATACGCTTCGTCAATGAAGAGGACACCGCCCAGGGCTGAACGCAGCACCGAATTGACAAGGGGTGCGGTGTGCCCCACATACCGGCCTACTAAATCAGCCCGGCTTACTTCGATCAGTTGGCCTCCCGACAGCGCGCCAATAGCTTTTAGATATTGACCGGTCAATCGAGCTACCGTGGTTTTGCCGGTGCCGGGGTTGCCGGTAAAAATCATGTGCATGGAAGGAAGCTCTGCTTTCAATCCTTCTTGCCGGCGGCGTTGCTGTATGGTAAATAGTTCCTGTAGCGCGTAAACCGTTTGTTTTACGCTTTGCAGCCCGATCATACGCTGCCATTCCTGCTCAATTTTCTCCAGGTTACCTTGAGGCACCTTTGCTTGTTGTGAAAACAGAGCAAAGGGTTTTTCATCGGGGCGAGCCGCCATCCAAACGTTGTCTTTGACCGAAAGGGTCAGAGGCTGATCCGGGGTGCTTTCCTGTTTCAGGCAGTATTCGCCCAGTGCACGAAATAGGTCCTGTCCCATTTGCAAAAGTTCCCGGGCTCCGCTCGATTCCCGGTAACAGGCCTCCCAGGCGTCGGCGACTTCCGGTTCCCAGGTAAGAGTCAGGTGAAGGGTGTCCCGGGCCTTTTGAACCAGATGGGTTAGTTCCCGCTTTACAATCTTCTGCCGGGCATCAGGGGAAAGGGGTAGGGTTTCACAGCAGTCGGTTACATGGGCCATAAACGGGGCGCCAAACTGGGCCGCCAAAGAATCGGGGCCTTTCTCGCTGAAAAAGACGAAGTACTTATCCCCAGCGCGCAAACACGAAACTGTGGTGGGCGCCAGTGCGGTACCGGCTGCTACCAGCAGCCCTTTTTGCTCCACATACCGGGCGGGCAATTGATAACGCCCCTGCATAACCAGGTCGCGAATGACCTTGAGGCACAACGGGGCACAGGCATCCTCGTGCTCCCACAATAGCACACACGAAGGGTTTTTCAAAGCGGCATATAAATCCTGGTAAAAAACGGTCT
>CAJKJS010000031.1 GCA_905200265.1 uncultured Oscillospiraceae bacterium | reverse complement strand
TCAAAATAAACGTGCAGTCCCCGGTGACCGGGATAAAACCCTCCGGTTTATTCGGGAGCAGTTCCACGAAGGGTGGGGCCTGGAGGCTGAAACAGCCCTGTTGCAAGTGCCGGGCACTTGCTTTATCGCGGAAGAGGCAGGGGAAATTTTGGGGTTTGCGTGCTATGACGTGTCAGCTCTTAACTTTTTTGGCCCTACCGGTGTACGGCAAGATGCCCGTGAACGAGGCATTGGCCGCAGTTTACTGCTAGCGTGTTTATGGGCCATGCGCCTAAAAGGCTACGCCTATGCCGTGATCGGCTGGGTAAGCGATGCGGCGGAGTTTTACCGCAAAACCGTGGGCGCCACGTTTATTCCCGGTGGTGACCCGGCCCACAGCGTATACCAAAACATGGTAGGTATGGAACCAAAACACGAATCCAAATAAAAAAAGGAAGCGGGCCCGCGTCCCAATGGGATGCAGGCCCGCCTCCTTATATAGGGAGATATGTGAAAAGGGGCTTATACTCGTTTTCCATCAGATGTGTCATTTAGGATCAATCATCTACACCCTGCAGGGCATCGTATCCTTCTTCACCGGTACGAACCTTGACGACATTTTCCACATCATACACAAAGATCTTGCCGTCGCCAATATGGCCCGTATACAGCGCCTTCTTGGCGGCTTCAATGACATCCTGAACCGGAACCTTGCTAATGACCATTTCCAGCTTCACCTTCGGCAACAGGGCCACTTCATCAATCTTGACACCGCGGTAATACTGCGTGCGGCCCTTCTGGGTACCACATCCCAGTACGTGGGTGACCGTCATGCCGTTGACGCCCAGTGCGTTCATGGCATTCTTGACCGCTTCGAAACGGCTTTCCTTGAAGATCATGACAACCTTCGTCAGCTTAGCGCCTACTGCTTCCGGCGTGGGAGCCGGAGCGGCCGGTACGTCACCCAGTGCCGCCGGGTAGTGGTTGACAGAAATGGCTTCTTCCACCGACGTAAACGCGTTGCTGGTTTCGCCCATCAGCACCTGAGGAGGCATGGGCAGGAAGTCGGCATAAGCGGAATCCAAACCATGTTCCGTCACATCCAGGCCACGGGTTTCTTCTTCCACACTGGCACGCAGGCCAATGGTGTGCTTGAGAACAAAGAATACAAGGGTCATCCACACGGCCGTCCAGGCGCCTACTGTCAGCACACCCAGCGCCTGTACGCCCAGCTGCGTAAAGCTGCCGGTGTAGAACAGGCCGGTTTCAGTGGAAAACAGACCAACCGCCAGAGTACCCCAGATGCCGTTGGCACAGTGTACCGCCACCGCACCCACCGGGTCATCAATGTGCAGCTTCAGGTCAACGACTTCAACCGCCACAACAATCAAAATACCGGATACAATCCCGATAATCGTGGAACCCAGGGCATCCACACAAGAACAGGAAGCCGTAACGGCTACCAGGCCAGCTAAAGAGGCGTTCAGGCACATGGATACATCAGGCTTACCATTGCGCACCCAAGTAAAGATCATGGTAACTACCGTGGCTACCGCCGGAGCAATGGTGGTACAAACCAGAATACGAGCCAGCTGCGGTACCGATGTGGCCGCTGCACCGTTAAATCCATACCAGGCAAACCACAAAATGAAGCAGCCCAGAGCGCCCAGGGTCAGGCTGTGACCGGGAATCGCGCGCACCTTCGTGACCTTGCCGTTTTCATCGGTTTCATACTTGCCAATACGGGGCCCAAGGATCTTGGCGCCGATCAGGGCCGAGATACCGCCCACCATGTGGATGGCACAGGAACCGGCGAAATCCACAAACCCGAGCTGGGCGAGCCAGCCCTGAGAATTCCAGATCCACCCGGCTTCGATGGGATAGATAAACAGGCTAATGACACCGCTGTACACACAGTAGGCAAGGAACTTCGTCCGTTCGGCCATGGCGCCGGATACAATGGTAGCCGCTGTGGCACAGAACACTAAGTTAAACACAAAGCTGGACCAGTTAAAATTGGCCCAATCGGTAAAGATGGTCAAATCGGGCACACCGATAAAACCGAACAGGTAGTTTTCGCTCATCATCAGCGAAAAACCGAGAACCATGAATACGACGGTGCCAATGCAGAAGTCCATCAGGTTTTTCATGATGATGTTGCCCGCGTTCTTCGCACGGGTAAAGCCGGTTTCTACCATGGCAAAGCCGCATTGCATGAAGAAGACCAGCACAGCCCCTATCAGGAACCAAACCGCAAATAAATTGCTGGTGGACTGCTCTAAGACCTTTTCCCAGGTCATACGTCATCTCTCCTCTGTTTTCTTTCTATAACCACCGCCCGCCAGAAGTGGGCAGCATACCGCAGGGAATGCAAAAGAAAAAGGCGTGTATCCGGAAGGGAACCTCACTTTAGGGTTCTTCTTCCGGGATACACGCCTTTGCATATCCCTGAAACGTAACGGAATAAAAGGGTTGTTTCTTTTAGATTAGCGCACGCTGAACAACAGATCACCGTAGCTGGGGAACGGCCAATACTTGCGGCCGATCGTCAGTTCCAGTTCATCGGCAATAGCACGGGCCTTTTCCATCTGGCCCAGCACTTCGGTGCCATAATACTTCGCACATTCGCAGTTGTTCGCAAAATCTTTCTTTTCCAGCAGCTGGGCCAGTTTCGCCGTTTCTTCATGCAGCGATTCGGCCAAAGCACTGATCTTTTCCAGTACTTTCTTTTCAAAGCTGATGGAAACGTCCAGCGCTTTTTTGTTCACCGCTTCCTGCGACAGGTCGCCCATGCAAGCACACACCGCCGGCAGAATATCTTTGCGGATCATATCCACCATGGTCAGCCCTTCGATGTTCAGCTGCTTCCAATAGTTTTCCAGTTCGATATCGCACCGGGCTTCCACTTCCGTACGGGTGAGCACATGATGCTTTTCGAACATCTGCACATTCTTTTCGTCTACATACAGGGGCGTAGCATCCGCCAAAGTGCGCAGATTCAGCAGACCGCGCTTTTCGGCTTCCTTAACCCATTCGTCGCTGTAGTTGTTGCCATTAAAGATAATGCGCTTATGCTCTTTATAGGTACGGATGATCAAATCCTGCAAAGCTACGTTGAAATCATCGGCCTTTTCCAGTTCATCGGCAAACTGGGACAGCACGTCAGCCACAGCCGTATTGAGCATCATGTTCGGGCAGGCAATGGACTGGGAAGAACCCAGCATACGGAATTCGAACTTATTGCCCGTGAACGCAAACGGAGACGTACGGTTACGGTCGGTGGTATCTTTGGGCAGATCGGGCAGAACATCCGAACCGATGTTCATATATACCTTTTCCTTCTGCACATAAGGGGTACCGTTGGCAATGGATTCCAGCACTTCCGTCAGGTCATCCCCCAGGAACATGGAAACAATCGCGGGCGGTGCTTCGTTGGCGCCCAAACGGTGATCGTTGCCGGCAGAAGCCACCGAAATACGCAGCAGATCCTGGTGTTCATCTACCGCACGGATCACAGCACACAAAAACAGCAGGAACTGGGCATTATCTCGGGGCGAAGCACCGGGATCCAGCAGGTTGCGACCGGTATCGGTAGCAATGGCCCAGTTGTCGTGCTTACCGCTGCCGTTCACGCCATCGAAGGGTTTTTCATGCAGCAGGCACGCCATACCGTGGCGGGACGCCACTTTCTTCATCATTTCCATGGTGAGCTGGTTGTCATCGGTAGCCACGTTGGCCGTTGTAAAGATGGGAGCCAGTTCGTGCTGAGCCGGAGCCACTTCGTTGTGCTTCGTTTTCGCCAGGATTCCCAGCTTCCACAGTTCTTCATCCAGGTCCTTCATATAAGCCGAAACCCGGGGTTTAATGACACCGAAATAGTGATCTTCCAGTTCCTGGCCCTTCGGCGGTTTAGCGCCGAACAGTGTGCGGCCGGTATAAACCAGGTCTTTTCTCTTTGTATACAGGGCATCATCCACCAGGAAGTATTCCTGTTCGGGACCAACCGTAGCGTTCACGCGCTGGGTGGTGGTGTCACCAAACAGCCGCAGCACCCGCACCGCCTGCTTGCTCAGTGCTTCCATGGAGCGGAGCAGCGGGGTCTTTTTATCCAGCGCTTCGCCGCCGTAAGAGCAGAACGCCGTAGGAATGCACAGGGAACCATCTTTAATGAAAGCGTCGCTGGTGGGGTCCCAAGCGGTGTATCCACGGGCTTCAAATGTAGCGCGCAGACCGCCGGACGGGAACGAAGACGCATCGGGCTCGCCTTTGATCAGCTCTTTCCCCGAAAATTCCATGATGACTTTTCCACCGGGAATAGGATCGATGAAGCTGTCATGCTTTTCAGCGGTAATGCCGGTCATGGGTTGGAACCAGTGGGTAAAATGTGTGGCACCGTGTTCCACAGCCCAACATTTCATCTCGTTAGCAACCACATTGGCTACTTCCGGATCGAGGGGTTTGCCCTCCATGCGGGTTTTTTGCAGCGCTTTATAGGTGGATTTGGGCAGGCGTTCTTTCATAACCGTGTCGTTAAAAACCAAGCTGCCGAACATTTCGGGTACTTTGCTCATGATGAAAATCACTCCCTGATATAAAGTTTACTTTTCCGAATAGCAAAAGATTTTGGCAGGTCAGACCTTAGGTGCCAGGGAACAGCCACATCCCGGAAAAAACCGGATAACGTAAAAAAGGCGCAGCGGTCTGAAGGGAGCCACCCCTTCGCCGCAGCGCCCTTGCTGCTATGCGCCTATTATATGCCCCCAAAAGCCGGAAGTCAACCCAAATTGTGGCCAAATCATGAAGTTTGACTGGTTTGCATACAATTGAGCAAAATGGTGGGAAGAATTCCCGGCATTTTTTCTAAATTTGCAAGTTTACATGTTCTAACTTGCAAATTTAGGTTGACAATCGACGCAAAAAAACGTATTATATTCCTGCGTACCGCAAAGAAAGTGAATTTAATATTAAGATTTATGCAGGACTGATTGCAATTACCCTGCATTATTTTCAGAGATTTTTGCTTTATCCTCTTCTTTTTTGCAAATATAGATTGTTTTATTGCAAATTTAAAGAGGACAGCGGACGCTCCTTCTTTAAGATAAGAAAGAAGATGAATTTGCAGGGAGGTATGACATCATGTTGCAAAAAGAGGGCGAAATCCGCATTCCTTCCGGCTGTGCTATTTCGGGAATCTTTTCCCGCAGTGGTCAGCGCTTCAACGGCGAGGATATTATTCGTTCCATTGCTACCATGCACGACCGTTCCAACGGTCTGGGCGGTGCCTTTGCCGGATACGGCATTTATCCCCGTACCAAAGACTTATATGCGCTGCACGTGTTTTATGACAGTCCGGCCGCCAAGGACGACTGCGAAAAATTCATTGCCCAGCACTTCGAAATGGAAGTGGCCGAAAAGATTCCGACTCGCCGGGATCCGTCTATTACCGATGAACCGGCCATCTGGCGGTACTTCGTATTCCCCTTAGCCAAAAAGATGCTGGATATTCAGGTGGACGAGCGGGAATTTGTAGCCCGGTGCGTGGTAAAAATCAATACCACTATTCCCGGAGCCTATGTATTTTCCTCCGGAAAAAATATGGGTGTCTTCAAAGCCGTAGGCTTCCCGGAAGACGTAGGCCGGTATTACTGCCTGGATCAATACGAAGGGTACTGCTGGACGGCCCATGGCCGGTACCCCACCAATACCCCCGGCTGGTGGGGCGGGGCGCACCCGTTTGCCATGCTGGATTATTCAGTGGTACACAACGGCGAGATCAGCAGCTATGATGCTAACCGCCGGTTTATTGAAATGTATGGGTATAAATGCACCCTGCTCACTGACACCGAAGTCATTACGTATATTATTGATTACCTGAACCGCAAAAAAGGACTGACATTACAGGAAGTGGCTGACGTCATTGCCGCCCCGTTCTGGAGCGAAATTGACAAGATGCCGGAAGCCGACAGGAAAAAGTACACGTACTTCCGCAATGCGTTTTCCAGCCTGCTGATCACCGGGCCTTTTTCCATTCTGCTGGGCTTTACCGGCGGTATAATGGCACTCAATGACCGGCTGAAGCTGCGCTCTATGGTGGTGGGCGAAAAAGCCGACCGGGTGTATGTGGCCAGTGAAGAATGCGCCATTCGGGTAATCGAACCGGAACTGGATAAAATTTGGTCGCCCAAAGGCGGCGAACCGGTAATTGTAACACTGAATGAGGGGGTGACGGTCTGATGGCAATCAATTATGTAAATCCTGTTTATGAAGTTATTCGTGACCCGCAGCGCTGTATTGCGTGCCGGGTATGTGAGCGGCAGTGCGCCAACGACGTGCACTTTTTTGACGAAGATGAAGGCGTGATGCGGGCTGACAACAGCAAGTGTGTGAACTGCCACCGTTGTGTCACCCTGTGCCCCACCAATGCGCTGAAAATTACCCTGAGCGATTTGGCTTTTAAGCGCAATGCCAACTGGTCGGATGAAGCCATCCGTGAAATTTACCGCCAGGCAGGCAGCGGCGGCATGCTGCTGTCTTCCATGGGTACGCCGCGGCCTTATCCGGTGTACTGGGATAAAATTCTGATTAACGCTTCTCAGGTGACCAACCCGTCCATCGATCCCTTGCGGGAACCCATGGAGACAAAAGTCTTCCTGGGCAAAAAGACCGACACCATTACCCGGGACGAAAACGGGAATATCTGCACCCATGAAGACGAACCGAACCTGACATTGCAGACGCCGATCCTGTTTTCGGCCATGAGCTATGGTTCCATCAGCTATAACGCTCACGAAAGCCTGGCCCGGGCAGCTACGGCGCTGGGCACATATTATAACACCGGCGAAGGCGGGCTGCATGAAGACTTCTATCAATATGGCCCTAACACTATTGTACAGGTGGCTTCGGGTCGGTTTGGTGTGAAGAAGGATTATCTGGAAGCCGGTGCCGCCATCGAAATCAAAATTGGCCAGGGCGCTAAGCCCGGCATTGGCGGACATTTGCCCGGTTCCAAGATTGTGGGTGACGTGTCCCGTACCCGTATGATCCCCGAAGGCAGTGACGCTATCTCCCCCGCTCCGCACCATGATATTTACTCCATTGAAGATTTGCGCCAGCTGGTCTTTTCGCTGAAAGAAGCTACGGCCTATAAAAAGCCCGTGATTGTCAAAATTGCGGCCGTACACAACGTGGCGGCCATTGCCAGTGGTATTGCCCGCAGCGGCGCCGATATCATTGCCATTGACGGCTTCCGCGGCGGCACGGGCGCCGCACCTACCCGCATTCGCGATAACGTGGGTATTCCCATTGAGTTGGCTCTGGCAGCGGTAGATACCCGGCTGCGGGAAGAAAAAATCCGGAACCGTGTGTCCCTTATTGTGGGCGGTTCCATCCGCAACAGTGCCGACATTGTCAAGGCCATTGCTTTGGGGGCCGACGCCGTGTATATCGCTTCGGCGGCCCTGATTGCACTGGGTTGTCACCAGTGCCGCAGCTGCCAGGGTGGTCTATGCAACTGGGGCATTGCCACCCAGCGGCCCGACCTGGTGCGCCGGCTGAACCCGGATATCGGTACCCGGCGGTTGATCAATTTGGTCAGCGCCTGGACCCATGAAATCAAAGAAATGATGGGCGGCATGGGCATTAACTCCATTGAATCACTGCGGGGCAACCGCCTGATGCTGCGCGGCGTGGGTCTGAACGAAAAAGAGCTGGAAATTCTCGGAATCCGGCACGCGGGCGAATAAAGGGGGTAGCGACGTTGAAGCGTGTGTATGTAAATGAAAAATGGTGCCTGGGGTGCCATTTATGCGAATATAACTGCGCCTTTGCCAATTCGGGTCGCTCCAATATGGCGATGGCCCTCAAAGGTGTTACTATCCATCCCCGTATCCAGGTGGAAGAAGATCCGGTGCGGGATATCCACTTTGCGGTAAACTGCCGTCATTGTGAAGAGGCTTTGTGTGTAAAAAGCTGCATTGCCGGAGCTCTTTCCAAAAAATACGGCGTGGTGGTGATTGACCGCGACAAGTGTGTGGGATGCCATACCTGCGTACTGGTGTGCCCCTATGGAGCCATTATGCCCGACGAAAGCGGTCAGGTTATGCAGAAATGCGAACTGTGTACGAAAAACGGGCGGGACATTCCGGCTTGCGTGGACGGGTGCCCCAATGAAGCGATTGTCTTTGAGGAAAGGGGTTGAAAGTCGTGCGCTATGTAATAATTGGCAATTCCACTGCGGCGGTCGGCGGTGTGGAAGGAATCCGAAAAGTCGACCCCAACGGTTCCATCACCCTAATCGCTTCGGAGCCGCACCACACCTATTCCCGCCCCCTGATTTCGTATCTGCTACTAGGACGTACGGACGAAAACCGTATGAAATACCGTCCCGATTCTTTTTATCGGGTAAACAATGTGGATACGCGTCTGGGTGTGACGGTTACAAAAATCGATCCGAAACAAAAACATGTGGAAATTTCTTCGGGCGAGCAAATTCCCTATGACCGGCTGCTGATTGCCACCGGCTCGCGGCCATTTGTGCCCCCTATGGAAGGGCTTTCCACTGTTAAGAACCGGTTTTCATTTATGACACTAGATGATGCCCGGGCGCTTGATCGGGTGCTGACACCCCAAAGCCGGGTCCTGATTGTAGGCGCCGGGCTAATCGGCTTAAAATGTGCGGAAGGCATTTTGCACCGAGTCAAAAAGGTACAGGTTGTTGACCTAGCTCCCCGTATTCTTCCCAGCATTCTGGATGAAACCGGCAGTGCCATGGTACAGGAATCTCTTGAAAAACAAGGGGTATCCATTTTGACGGGTACTACCGTAGAACGTTTTGACGGAAACCATGCAACACTTACCAGTGGTGACACCTGTGACTTTGATGTGTTGGTGGTGGCTGTCGGTGTGCGGGCCAACACGGAACTGGCCAAAGAGGCCGGGGCTCTGGTGGGCCGGGGTATTCAGGTTGACAGCGAAGGCCGCACCAGTCTGCCCGACGTGTTTGCCGCCGGGGACTGCACGGAAACCCGCGATCTTTCCAGCGGCACTACCCACGTAATGGCCATTCTGCCCAACGCGTACTTGCAGGGCGAAGCTGCCGGGCAAGCTATGGCCGGGCATCATGCGCCGTTTGACAATGCCATTCCAATGAATGCCATCGGCTTTTTCCATTTGCATATGGTCACGGCCGGTAGCTACGACGGCCAGGAACTGGTGTGGCAGGAAAAAGCTTCCTATAAAAAGCTAGTGATCCGCGATGGAAAACTGGTAGGCTTTATCCTGATTGGCGACGTGGCCCGGGCCGGCATTTATACCTCTCTGATCCGGCAGCAGACACCACTTGATGAGCTGGACTTTGATAAGCTGAAAGAACACCCGCAGCTTTTGGCCTTTGGGCCAAAAACACGGGCCGAAAAGTTGGGAGGGGTGCCACGATGAAACTTACGGCAAGCGGTATGCATTTCCGCACGTTAAATGAACAAATTCGCCAATCGACAGATACCGATATTGAAATCACAAACTGCTGCGGCCAACGGTATATTGGCAGCGGCCTAAAAAACAAGAATATTACCATCCATGGAGTTCCTGGCAATGCCTTGGCTTCCTATTTTGACGGCGGCACTATTACGGTGCACGGCAACGCTCAAGATGCTACCTGCGATACCATGAACGACGGCCGCGTAGTTATCTACGGTTCCTGCGGCGATGCCGCTGGATATGGCATGCGGGGCGGCCAGCTGCTGATCCGCGACAACGTGGGATATCGGGCCGGTATTCATATGAAAGCTTACAAAGAGCAACAGCCGCTCATTATGGTGGGTGGTATGGCCGGTAGCTTTCTTTCGGAATACCAGGCCGGTGGCACCATTATCGTGCTGGGGCTCAATAATCAGGAAAAGCCCGCCCCTATCGGTGCACTGTGCTGCGCCGGGATGCACGGAGGACGGCTGTTCCTGCGGTGCAATAGCGAACCTACCGATTTTGATGACCACATCCTGGTACGTCGGGCTACTCCGGAAGATATGCAAAGCATCGAAGAACATTTGCAAGACTTTTGTGAAACCTTTGCTGTATCGTACGATGACGTGATGGCCAAAGACTTCTATGTGGTAACGCCCAATACGTCGAACCCCTATCAGGCGCTATACACCAAAAACTGCGTATAACTCCAAAATAAGCAAAAGAAAAACCGAAGCTAATAAAATTAGCTTCGGTTTTATTTTTTTGATACGTTTTACGCGACAACAGAAGCCGCCTGACGGGTTCCGGCACGCTGCATATCATGCAATAGTTTTTTACGCAGCTGCAACAGACGGAACCTATTGTACCGCTGAATCACAGCAAACGGCAGGTTACCAATGCACGG